>NZ_JBHDVN010000005.1:0-106063 GCF_046635365.1 Acinetobacter sp. NIOH-H-8 | reverse complement strand
AGTACAACCAGTACAACCAGTACAACCAGTACAACCAGTACAACCAGTACAACCAGTACAACCAGTACAACCAGTACAACCAGTACAACCAGTACAACCAGTACAACCAGTACAACCAGTACAACCAGTACAACCAACTAAACACGTTGAGTCTAGATTACCGCAGCACTTACCACCAGTGACACAGCTTCAAACCCCTGAACCTGTCATTCAGGCAGTACTTGATCCTGTTCAAAAACAGGGTTTCAGTCAGGTTGAAGGGGTGGAATATGTGGATAGTGAATATCTGGAAAATAAAGAATTTAATCTGGAAGGTAAAAAACGTTTCTACAGCATGCCTGAAGGGATAGTTGATAAAAATATTGGGTCAACACGTGTACAGACGATTGAGCGTGAAAAAGGAGTGGGACAGTCGATTATAAAATCCTTGTTTCAGCAACCTGTTGTAGATTCTGGTCCTATTGTACTGGCTCAAACCTACTATCGTATTTCTCAGCCTGAATCTGTAGAAAGCTTAGGTAAGCAGTGTTTTAAAGATAAAAAAGTTAAGAATGCGAAAGAGATTAGTGCAGGTAAATCCATTAATCTGTGGCCACGGGCACCGCTGAAATCAGATGAGTTTGATTATGAAATTGTGAAGCTAAAATCTGATATTAAAAATATTCAGATTCAGTCTTATGCTTCCCGTCAGAATAATCCTGCCTATTACTGGCCATTTGTTGTATTTCTGGATGAACGAGGCTGTGTTTTAGAAGGGGCGGGCGGTTTTAAAAATCAGGAAGCACAAGCCAATATTATTCAACATGAGAAGATACAGGGAATTATTCAGATTCCTGCGCAAAGCCAATATGTATTAATGACCCCACTCGCTTCAGCCATAGATGTTGAAGACAAGATGCTGACAAATTATGGACAACTAAAACTAGTCGCCATTCGATAAGGACGATTCGAGTAGAATAAGATGAAAAATAAAATATTATATCCATTTGCTTTCACTGCTTTATTTGCCGCCCTCAGCGGATGCGGAGGTGAAAGTGCGAATGTCATACCAGAACAAAATGATGAAGCCACCACGAACGGTTCATGCTCTGCTACTGCAACGAATTGTCTGGAATGGGGGCTTGAATATCCAATTGATGGTCTTAATTTTAATTGTAGTGGTGATAAAGAAAATACCTTTATTACTTTATTTGACCAAAATGATGGGGTGGCGTCAGGTACTTGTCAAAAAGCAGATAGTATTGAATTTTATCTGAAAAGTTTTAGTGATACCAAAATCAAGTTGGGTACTGTAAAGCTTTCTGAATATATGAACCTCAGTACATCGAGTCAATTACCTCGACTAAGTGTACTTGATATTGCCAAGGGAATTACTGGTCGTAATATTGCCAGAATCGAACAGACAGATCCAACCGTACAGGTGGCGATGAAACTGGTCAAAATCTGGCAGACCTTGGCACTGGAAAAAGGCCGTATCTATAATCCGACGGATGTACAGCCCTTGTATATCACAGAAGATATGCGAAAGAATCTGGGCAAAATTAATAAAGATATCAGCCTGACAGATGCAAATTTGGCAGAAACCCTTAAACCTTTTATTGATATTAGCCAGATTAGTGATGATCAGGCCTTTGAAGTCGTAAAAAAACTGGCCAATATTGCCAGTGCAGCAGTATATCAACCGGAATTTTCTCTGTTCTCAACTTCAGGCATTATTAGCAGTAACTTGACTGGTTCCGATGGCCTGGCGGGTTGTAATAAATCTGTATGTGACATTAAAGATAAAACGACTAAATATTTATTTGGACATTTTATCCTGATTACAGACCGCCAAGGTTATACCTTTGGCAGTGGACTACAGTGGCGTGACACTCAGCTAAAACTGGGCTCCAATAATCTGGGATCTTTGGGTGGCATTAATGCGGAATTGATCCGTAAGGTCAAACCACAGCAAATTACTGCAGTACCGCAAACCAGCTGGATTAGCCCTGCCACGAGAATGCTTTCATCAAATGCACCATATAAAATGAATGTGGCTAACAACAGCAATCCATTAGAAATTTACCAAGGTCGTTTGCTGAGCGATTATGTGATTGCCGGTAAAGAAGCATTTTATAAGATGGCCACAGGTAAAACTGAACTCAGCGATGCTGATCGTGCCAGTCTTGGCTTATGGCGTTTTAATGCCGATGATGACAACTATAGTGGCTCAATTGATCTTTATAAAATTTTCCCGATCAGCTATCTGGATCGTCAAGTCTTTAGAACAGCTGAAAATGTAGAGCCAGGTGAAGAATATATTTTCCCAATGTATGGCAACATGGAGTTTAAATTTAGCGAAAACTCAATTAGCCCTGTTACAGTGGGTGTTGTGATTGATAGTAATGGTGATGTGCGTACCAATATGCAGTCCGCGAGCAATCTTGCAACTGATAGCATTAATGGTTGCCAGGGAGATATCTTACCGGCTGGACTTAAAGACAATAACGGCGTTCAACAATATCGTCTCGGTACCTTAGGCCGTGCATTTATAGATGAAAAAACAGTATCTATGCGACTGGTCTTCGCTGATCCTGTATTTGGTTCATTAAATGGTGCCTTGGTAGGTATGAACTCCACTATTCAGGCTTCAACCAATACAGATGATAAGATTGTGATTGATGGGGCATTACTCAATTTATCTAATGTATTGAATGGAACCAGTCGTGTGGGCTTTACCAACTCAGCTGGAGAAAGTGTAGGCTGGGCAAATACTTATGCCAGCTTCCAGAAAGTCTATAACAACAATAATACTGATGAAACGACAGAAGAGACCAATCTGGCCAAGCTAAGTGGCGGAAGTGTTTCATTTAAATTAGCGGATTGTTATAGCATCAAAACCAAATAATGAAAAAAGCCCATCAAATGATGGGCTTTTTTATAAAAAGACATTTTAACCTGTGTGATCCAAACGAGTACCCAAGGTCTCTAGGTGCATCGGGAAACTATTGGTTTTACGGTCTTCAAAATAATGACGAAGCGTATGCTCTACACTCGGGAAAGCCAGTTCACTCCAGGGAATTTCATCTTCATTAAATAAACGTGCTTCAATGGTTTCTTCACCTGCACCAAATTTTCCATCAATCAGTTGAGATTTAAACAGGACATAAATCTGGCCAATCCGCGGAATATTGTACATGCAGTACAGCTGTTCAATATCCACTTCAGCTTCGGCTTCTTCACGGGTTTCGCGTGCTGCGCCCTGTTCCATGGTTTCAAACAGTTCCATATAGCCGGCAGGTAGGGTCCACAGTCCATAACGTGGTTCAATTGCACGGCGGCAGAGCAGGACTTTATCTTCCCAGAGCACCAATGCACCGCAAATCACTTTTGGATTAATGTAATGAATATATCCGCATGTAGTACAAACCTTGCGAACCTTCTGATCGCCTAAAGGAATTTTCTCTGTTGTTTTATGTCCACAGTTCACACAGAAGTTCATATTCATCATCAATGATAACAGTAAGGTCAGGATAACTGAAAAATCAAAATTTGGCATCATTTCTATCCCGCCAAATCAAAAATCAGCTATGATGAAATTATAGTCGCATAGGGAGCTGAATGAATGGATGAGCTGGGATTAATACAACGCTTGCAGAAACATTTACGATTTTCCAAACGGATTCAAACTGCACAGGCTGCTGTATTAATTGCGATCACAGATGAAGCTGATCCCAAAGTTTTGCTGACACGCCGTTCAGCTTATATGAATAATCATGCAGGGGAAGTCTCTTTTCCAGGTGGTAAACGCGACCCTCAAGATACCAGTAATATTGTAGTGGCTTTGAGAGAGGCGTATGAGGAAACGGCGCTTAATCCATTTGATGTGCATCTGATCGGGGATCTCCCGATGCAAAAAGCACGTAACGGGATGCTGGTTAAGCCTGTGGTCGGTTTAATTCCGCCTACCATTCAACTTATTCCTCAGCCGACGGAAATTGACCGGATTTTCTTTGCTTCCTTGCAGCATTTGCTGGAAGCCCAGCCGATGCCTTATGAAGTGCGGTTTGCCCAGCAGTCTTTATATTTTCCAAGTATGCGGGTGGAAAATGAGATTGTCTGGGGACTGACCGCACGTATGCTAATTTCATTATTTCAGTACGGGCTTGACTATAAAAAAGACTGGCCATTTTTACTTAATTCACCTGCGTTTAAACGCTCAAAATTTTTTAACCGTTGAACAGGATTTCAGCCATGTTATATCAATTTCAGGGACATTCACCAAAAGCAACGCATCAGCCGTGGGATGGTTGGGTGGCACCTACAGCGACGGTCATTGGACAGGTCGAGTTGGGCAAGCAGGTGAGTGTCTGGTTTGGTGCCGTCGTTCGCGCCGATAACAGCAAAATCCGTTTAGGTGACTTCACCAATGTTCAGGAAAATGCAGTGCTACATACCGATGCTGGCATTGAAATGAACATCGGGAATTATGTGACGATTGGTCATCAGGCCATGCTGCATGGTTGCACCATTGGCGATAATAGCCTGATTGGAATTCAGGCAGTGATCTTAAATCATGCCGTGATTGGCAAGAATTGTATTATTGGTGCCAATGCCCTGATTCCAGAAGGGAAGGTAATTCCTGATAATTCGGTGGTGATGGGCTCACCAGGCAAAGTCGTGAAAACTTTAGATGACGCCAGTATTCAGAAACTGAAAATGAGCGCCATGCACTATGCTGAGCATTTCCAGAAATTTCAGGATCTGGAAGAAGTACAGCTTTAGGCTGTTATCTGAATAATGTCCTCAGTTAAGCCTAGAATTTTCTAGGCATTTTTGTATCTGGCTTGGGAAAATCTCGCCTAGAAGATATGAGTGGAGTATTATATTCGACGTTTTTTATATTCTCTGAATTAAGGTTGTGCATGAAAGTGCTGGCATTGGAGACTGCCAATGAGCAGTGTTCCGTCTCTGTGATCGATGATACTCAAGAACTATTTTTTCAGCTTGATGCGCGCGCCAAGGCACAAACGCAAACCATTCTTCCAATGATTGAACAAGGCCTCAATGATCTAGGATTGGCTGTATCTGATCTGACAGCGATTGCTTTTAGTCGTGGCCCGGGATCGTTTAGTGGTGTTCGTATCAATGCGGCTGTGACTCAAGCTTTGGCTTGGTCAAATGATCTGCCTGTAATTCCGGTATCCACTTTACAGGCTTTGGCGCAAGCGGCATATCGTTTGCATGGTTTAACTGCAGTAACTGCAGTACTGGATGCACGGATGAATGAAGTCTATGTCGCCAGTTATCAGTTAGATGCTCAAAGGATTATGCAGACTGTTGATGAAGAACAGCTTTTGAGTTATGAACAAGGTGCTGAAGCAGTTAAATTTACTGTGGTGGGTTCAGGTGCCAATCTAGTTCAAGAAACAGCATCCGAATATAAAAATGTCAGTGCAACAGCACAGGATATTGCCATGATTGCGCGTGCAGCAGCAAAAACAGAAAATTGGGTCAGTGCAGAATTGGCACTTCCGGTATATTTACGTGATAACGCATGGAAAAAAATTCCAGAACAAAGCAAAGCATAATTAATCAGGATTAAGCATGGATCTTTTACTGCTGCTGAAAGCAGCAATTATGGGTATTGTTGAAGGTATTACCGAGTTTTTGCCTATTTCCAGTACTGGGCATCTGATTTTGGCTTCAGAATTAATGAATTTCTGGACCAAAGAAAAAAGCGATGTTTTTGTCGTCGCAATTCAGATGGGGGCAATTGCCGCGGTTATTTATGAATATTGGGCACGGCTTTGGGGTGCAGCAACCGGGATCGTAAGTGGTGAACCGCAAGGACGCCGTTTAGGGATTGGCCTGATTCTGGCCTCTATTCCCATTGTGCTGATTGGCCTGACCCTAGGGCAAACCGTAAAAGAGCTGCTATTCAATAATATTGCGATTGCCATTGGCTTGATCGTTGGTGGTCTGATCATTATCTGGATTGAAAAGAATCCACCCAAGGTACGTGCCCAAGAAGTTGAAGATCTGACCGTGAAAGATGCAATCTGGATCGGTCTGATTCAGGTCTTATCCCTGATACCGGGAACTTCACGTTCAGGTGCGACCATTATCGGGGCGATGTTCCTTGGCGTATCACGTAAGGCTGCAACTGAATTTTCATTCTTCTTGGGGATTCCGGTCATTATCGGTGCAGGCCTGCTCGATCTTTATCAAAGCTATGATGTTTACAGTAGCACAGAAGACTGGACAGTTCTGGCAGTCGGTATCATCGTATCGTTCATCTCGGCGCTTTTATTAATCCGTGCCTTGGTAGCCTATGTGGCAAAACGTGATTTCATGGTTTTTGCCTGGTATCGCATTGCCTCAGGTTTACTGATTTTATTATTTGCCTTTACAGGTTGGAGATTATGGTAAGCACGATTCGCTTATATACCGAATCTGAGTATCAAGAGAAAGCACAGCACTTCGAGGCTGTGCTTTCTTCTCGTGATGTAGAGGTTAGTATTGAGGTTATTGAAAAGCTGAATGCACGTTTCTTGCGTTTACATCCCGAACTGGCGTTGTGTGTTGATGCTGACGGCCTATGGCTCTGTGCCAATGGCATGAAAATGCAACCAGATTGGCAAGCAGAAGTAGGGCGCTTAAAACGTGCCTCTTTAAAATCGGAAATGATTGCTCGTGCTTGTAATTTGGGAGAAAAGCCGACTCTTATTGATGCAACGGCTGGGCTAGGTCATGACAGTCTGTTGATGGCACATTTGGGTGCTCAGGTGACCTTGGTCGAACGACATCCTATTTTATTTACCCTGCTTGAAGACAGTCATCACCGAGCGAAAAAGGATACTTTTCTAAGTTCGGTGGTTAACCGGATTCATCTGGTTTTTTCAGATTCTGCAGACTATCTGAAATCACAGACTGAGCAGAATGCGGTCGTCGATGTGGTTTATCTGGACCCGATGTTTCCACAACGTGACCAGAATCAGCAGGCACCGAAAAAGCAGGCACAGGTGAAAAAACAAATGCAGTTATTACATTTGCTTTTACCGGAAGATGGTGAAATGGATCTGGGGGATAATCTCTTAGAATTAGCACAAAAAATTGGCAAGCGGGTGGTGGTGAAACGTCCTCGTCTGGCCGTATTTTTAGCTGGAAAAGAGCCAAATCATCAATGGTCTGGTGATGCTTGCCGTTTTGATGCCTATTTTCAGCATGAACTGGTTACTTAATATGAGAATTGCTTCAAAATAGATCAAGGATTTGTTATATATTTAAAAATTGGCATTGATAAAACTTATATCAAGCATAAACTTATTGGGCACATTAGCGAGCCACTCATCTCCCTGAAATCATATGATCGACTTTAAACCCTCCATCAATTTTTGGCACGATTTTAAAAGCAACCAAATTGCCGGGATGTGGTTATTTCTGGGATCTCGGCGTTCGCTGCAACTGGTGCGTCCCTCTATTCTGCAACTGGTATTCTGGGGGATTTTGGGCGGCTGTGCTAACAGTCTCTTTAGCTGGCTCAGTTCCGGCCGCATGGGAGATTTTAACTCTCAAGGTCTGATCAGTTATGCGCTTTGGCCCTTTATTGCCTTGATTGTCGGGATCTTTTTGTCCCAA
Organism: Acinetobacter sp. NIOH-H-8; assembly: GCF_046635365.1. Classification (NCBI taxonomy): domain Bacteria; kingdom Pseudomonadati; phylum Pseudomonadota; class Gammaproteobacteria; order Moraxellales; family Moraxellaceae; genus Acinetobacter; species Acinetobacter sp. NIOH-H-8. Next base: position 98,443 of record NZ_JBHDVN010000005.1, on the reverse strand, counting down.
CGGGTGAATAATCCTCGTCTGATGCTGGTACCCGCATTGCTCTGGCTGGTGCTGGATACGCATATCATGCTGTTCCAGAGCTTGATCCAGTATCTGGGTGATCTGGATTATCTACCTTATATTTTCTATGTTTATATTCCAACCCTGTTTGTCATGCTATTTGTCTGGCAAAGTCTGGCTGTGGTCTGGGTAATTTCACGTGAATTAAAATGGCCGTGGTGGGAACGGGCACTGATTATGCTGGCCACCCTGTTTACTTTGGTGGTGTGGCAGATTTCGGTGAAAGATCAGCCAATCTGGAAAGTCGAAGAAATTCCACCAAGTTTTGCTGAGGATGCTTTCTATGCTCAGCCGATCTTGCTGAACAAGGCGTTAGATGCAATTGAATATGGTGAATTTGCACAATCGCACTGGTACTTCATGGGTGTGGCTGGCGCGAGTTATCAGGATGTGTTCTATTCAGAAATAGAGCGGATTAAAAAGCAGTTTGATACCCGTTTTGGGACTTTTGGCCGTTCGATTATGCTAGTCAATCATCCGGCAACGCGAACTGAAATTCCGCTTGCTTCCAAAACCAGCATGGAACTGGCCTTGCGCCGTATTGGCCAGCAGATGAACCGGGAAAGTGATGTACTGTTCCTGTATATGACCTCACATGGCTTGCCAAATGAATTTGAAATGGAAAATGCACCGCTAGATCTGGCATCAGTCGATCCAAAATGGTTGCGTGATACTCTGGATGCCTCAGGTGTACGCTGGCGAGTGATTGTTATTTCTGCCTGTTTCTCAGGTAGTTTCGCTTCGGCTTTGCAGAATGATAATACTTTAATTATCACAGCCTCTGCTGCTGACCGTCAGTCTTTCGGTTGTTCAAACGAAGCTGATTATACCTATTTCGGCCGTGCTTTCTTTGATGAGGCCATGCGTGAAAATAACAGCCTGAAAGCCTCTTTTGAGCAGGCCAAGACTACAGTGGCTAAATGGGAAGCCGCTCAAGGATTTGAACCTTCAGAACCACAATGGGTGATTGGCAAAAACATGGAATTGATGTTGCCACAACTGGAACAGCGTCTTTTCCCTCCAGCGACGACCACTTCAGCATCTCCGTCTGTCGCTTTGACTCCATAAGCCAATCTACAACTTTAGAAAATAGAAAAAGGAATGATGATGGAACTGGTACAGAATAATCGAAGCTTTGAGGGTGAACAGCGGATTTATAGCTTTGAGTCTAAAATATTAAAAAAACCAACCAGATTTGGAATCTTTCTGCCGCCACAAGCTCTGGAAGGTCAAAATTGTCCAGCTTTGTTCTATTTAGCTGGCCTGACCTGTACTGAAGAAACTTTTGCAATCAAGGCACATGCCCAGCGTCTGGCGGCCCAGCTTGGTCTGATTCTGATTACACCAGACACTTCTCCGCGTGGAGATGATGTTGCCAAAGGGGATCACTGGGATATCGGGCAGGGTGCCGGATTCTATATCAATGCCACTCAAGCACCGTGGGCTGAACATTATCAGATGGAAAGCTTTATCGTCGATGAGTTGTATGAACTGGTGTGTGAAGAGTTCGTAGTTCAGGCGGATAAGATCGGGATTTTCGGTCATTCCATGGGTGGACATGGCGCTTTAACTTTGGCTTTTAAATATCCGGAAAAGTTCTGTTCAGTTTCGGCATTCGCACCGATTTGTGCACCAAGCCAATGTCCATGGGGTGAAAAGGCATTCTCGAATTATCTGGGTGAAAACCGCGAAGAATGGTTGAAGCATGATGCAACTGCGCTGGTTCAGGAAAAAGGTGCACTGTTTGGCGATATCCTGATTGATCAGGGCTTTTCTGACCAGTTCTATAGCCAGCTGAATCCGGCTTTATTTCAGCAAGCCTGCGATGCTGTGAACCAGAAATTAACCTTACGTGAACATCAAGGTTATGATCATGGTTACTATTTTATTCAAAGCTTTGTAGATGACCATCTACAATTCCATGCCGTGCAATTAAATCCATAAGCCAAGCAACACAAGCGCAGCAAATTTAAAAGTACAATGAAACTCCAAAAATAGGTCATATTTTTGGAGTTTTTTATATGAATATCAAATAAATATAATAAAAATGGCATATAAGTTGCTATTCAAAAATCAGGTAGAACCAGTTGCAGTTAAGAACACGATGCACAATAAGCCTGAACCAGAGATTGACCAGCCATCACCTTCACTAGAAAAACATAACTTCCGATTTCATGGCAGTGCCACGGAATATTTTGGAATCTGGATGGTGAATCTGATGTTAACCATCATTACGCTTACTTTGTATAGCCCTTGGGCAAAGGCACGCCGTATCCGCTATTTCTACGGTAATACCCAATTGTTAAAACATCGCTTTGACTTCATCGCCATGCCAAGCCGAATTCTGCTAGGTCGTCTATTGGCATTGGAGTTGTATGTGGTGACAGTGATCTTGACCAATTACTCCATTCTTGTCACCAGTTCATTATTTCTGATTGCTGCGATCTCTCTACCTTGGTTAATTCGGATGACCCTGAAATTTAAGGCCCGGAATAGTAAATATGGCAATGTCCGGTTTCATTTTAGTGGAAGCAATCGGGAAGCCTATAGGGTTTTATGGCTCGCGATATTGGTCAACATTTTTACCCTGTTTCTTTTCAGCCCAGTGGTGATCTGGCTATACAAACGTTACTGCTTTAATCATTTATCGATCGGCCAACTTCAGTTCAGCTTGGGGATCAAATGGTCTAAATTTATGTCAGCAGTCTATGTTCCCTTATGTCTGTGTCTGCTAATTGGTATCGCATGGAGCGCAGCAATCGTTTACTGGGTCGATTTGATCGGTACAGCCCTGTTTACCTTAGGTGTTGTGTTGAGCTATCTGTTTTGCCTGGCCTTGGTCTGGCCGATGATCTCTGCACGCTTATATATGTATACCTGGAATCATGTAGAGCTTGGTCAAAGCTATTTTAAAACCCGGGTAACGACATGGCGCTATAGCTGGATTGTACTGAGTAACTGGATAGTGCGTGCACTCAGTTTGGGACTCATGACCCCTTGGGCGAGCATCCGTTTATATGAATATCAACTGGCTAACCTAGAACTCTATCTAGCAGAGGACGAAACTAATCTAAAAAATATCTTGCAGCGTGATCCAAATGCTATAGCCAATGAAGTACTGGATATCTTTGATTTCGATGCATCGTTATAGAGGCAAGTAGGATGAAGCGACCTGTTGAAGTCAGATTTTATGATGGGGTTTTGGCTGAAGCCCAGCGTGCATGGATTGTCTCTGATCAGCAACATGGGATTGCCCTGAAGCTTAGTGAAGAAACACTCAAGCAAGTGAGCGAAGCTGACTTTTATTTTACTTATCCTGATATGGCGTATATTGGTGGGGTTGGGGGACGTAAACCAATTATCGAACTGCCTGAAGATCGTCGGATTGAATTTTTGACCAAAGCACCGCATTGGCTGAAGATTAAATCCAAAGAAATCTATCATGCCATATGGAAATTTGAACGTTCTCCACTCCTGATTTTCTTCTCGATGATTATCGTGATATGTGCGGTAATTTTTATTCTTAAATGGGGGATTCCTTATACGGCCCATCAGCTCGCTCAATTACTTCCGGAACAGACCTTGGTCGAGGTAGGAAATCAAACTGAGCAGAAATTAATTGAGCAAACTGAGCCATCCAAGCTCTCCGCAGAGCATCAAGCACGTCTAAAAAAACTGTATGAACAGAAAATTGCGGTAGGACAACCTGCAAAGATTATTTTCCGTCAAGGCGGAGAAATCATGGGACTTAATGCCGCTGCGATTCCGAACAATACCATTATTGTCACCGATGAATTGGTCAAGCTTAGTGGTGCAGATGAAGAAGTCCTTGCAGTACTGGCGCATGAACAAGGTCATCTGGTACAAAAACATAGCATGCAAAAAGTGATTTCCAACCTGGGTGCAGCAGGATTATTTGCCTTGGTAACGGGAGACTTAAGTGATGTCGTGGCGGCATCTATAGCGGTACTCGCCGATGCGGGATATTCACAGGCGCTTGAACTTGCTGCGGATGATTATGCCATGCAACATTTACATCAACAGCAGATATCCAGTATCCATTTGTCGAACTTTTTGCAGCGGGTTGAAAACGCTAGAATCCTGGCAGAGCAGAGTAAAACGATAAAAATGAAAAACTTTACCCTGAATATTGATGGAAAAGAACGGCAAATTACCGAGTCTGAACTGAAATGGTTGCGTTTGATTGGAAAACTCAAAAAATATCTGGAATCGCATCCCGAGCTGGACAAAAGAATTGAACGGATTCATGCATTCGAAGAAAAAATGAGTCAACCTGTTTAGCCCTAATATTGAATGCAAAAACTCATATCTCTATATTCTGAGGATCAAGGCATGTTTAGCCTCGATTTTTTGTTGATGGATATGCGAGTTTTCCTGTCTCAATTAATCATCTTCATCTTAATTTTCATCCAGGTCAAATGATGTTAAGCACAAATACTGTCCAGCGTTACATAGCATTGTATTCACACAACATCCAAGTCACAGTAGCAGGACTGGATTTGGTATAATGAGAAAAATCCAATTTTACTTAGCCAGGTCCTTTCATGTCCAAGCCTTATTTAATTGCTCCTTCTATTTTGTCTGCCGACTTTGCCCGTTTAGGTGAAGAAGTTGAAAATGTACTTCAGGCCGGTGCAGACGTTGTGCATTTCGATGTTATGGATAATCACTATGTACCCAATTTAACCTTTGGCGCAGGTGTATGTAAGGCACTGAAAAAATATGGTATTCAGGCACCTATTGATGTGCATCTCATGGTGAAACCTGTAGATCGCATGATTGGTGACTTTCTGGAAGCAGGCGCAGATATTATTACGTTTCATCCGGAAGCATCTGATCATATTGACCGTTCTTTACAATTGATCAAATCGGGTGGTGCTAAAGCCGGTCTGGTATTTAATCCAGCGACACCATTGCATTATCTGGATTATGTACTGGATAAGGTTGATCAGGTATTGCTAATGAGTGTGAACCCTGGCTTTGGTGGACAGAAATTCATTCCAATGACTTTGGATAAATTACGTCAGGCGCGCAAGATCATTGATGCTTCAGGTCGTGATATCCGCTTAGAAGTAGATGGCGGTGTGGGACCAGCAAATATTCGTGAAATTGCAGAAGCTGGTGCAGATATGTTTGTGGCCGGTTCAGCGATTTTTGGCAAGCCAGATTATAAAGCTGTGATTGATGAAATGCGTAGTGAGCTGGCTAAAGTCGGTCAAATCCAACTTTAATCTCTAAAATGTTTAAGGTGCATAAATCTGTGGATAACTTTATGGATAAGTGTGTAGATATCTATGTTGATAACCATATGGATATGTTGCATATTTTGTAATCGTTTGTAGCCTGATTGATTGCATCTTAGACAGAATTTGTATAAAAAGAACTCAATTGGAGTTCTTTTTAAATATGTCAGCCCTTGATTTTAGTGATCGTTTATTCATCAAAGGTTAATAATCAAGCCAAACAAAAAGTGATCAATAGGTCTTAGTTTTGTGTTTCATTGTGTAAGATCTCCACGCTATTTTTAAATTTAATTCATGTGCATAACTTAATAATATGGACTTATTCCTTGTTTGTTTTTCTTACTCAAGTCTCTGTAATGTCATAACACGATGTCCCGTGTTGGCGTTCCTTAAGATAGGCTGAAATCTTCAGGTTGTCCTGAGCATTTGAGTAAGACATGGTTAAATTAATTCTCATTCAGTCAAATTTTGTAAACGGCAGTTTGGTTTTGTCATCTGTTTTATAAGATGTTTATTTTTTTAGGGGGAACGACCTCCCTTGTTGATTAAATTTATAAAATTCAACAAGAAAAATCGTCAGGACGGCCTGACTCTGTTAATCAGGAGGAGGGAGATATGGCCTGGATTATACTTGTATTCGCTGGACTATTTGAGATTGTCTGGGCCTATTCTATGAAGCTCTCAGAGGGTTTTACCAAACTCACACCGAGTATTTTTACGATTGTTTTTATGGTGCTCAGTTTTGTATTACTGGCCTATGCCATGCGTACTTTGCCTTTAGGGACTGCCTATACCATCTGGACGGGCATTGGTGCAGTTGGCTCATTTCTGGTCGGTGTTATAGTTTTAGGTGAACCTGCTTCTGCTATGCGTATGCTGGCTGCGGTGCTGATTATTTCCGGACTTGTTTTGATGAAATTATCCTCCTCCTAAGAGCTGTTGAGCAGTTCTGATTTCGAGTAAAATAAAAACTGGCAAGCTTGATTCTGTAGGAGTAGGGCCATGCAACTCAGTTATATTTACATGGACTCGCCTGTAGGACAGTTGCAGCTGGTCGCCAATGAAACGGCACTGGTAGCTGTACTCTGGGATTGTGAAAAACCGAATCGGGTCAGGTTGGCAACTCTGGTTGAAGATCCACAGCATCCCGTGTTGATAGAAGCTCGGCGTCAGCTTCAGGAATATTTTGCCGGTCAACGCAGTACTTTTGAGCTGCCTTTAGATTTTGCCGGTACTGATTTTCAAAAAAAAGTCTGGCAGGCTTTGCTGAATATTCCTTATGGACAGACCCGAAGCTATCGGGAAATCGCTGAACAGGTCGGTAATGTTAAAGCAGTACGCGCCGTGGGTGCTGCCAATGGTAAAAACCCGATTTCGATTATTGCACCTTGTCATCGGGTGATTGGCAGTAGTGGTAAGCTGGTAGGCTTTGCGGGTGGTCTGGATAAAAAAGAAATTCTGTTAAATATTGAGCGAACCCATTAAGATCAAAATCATAAAATTAATGAAAATTAAAATATGGATCAGTTCGTAACACTAATCTTAGGCCAACTCTGGTCGAGTTTATGGTGGGTTCTTCTACTTTTTATTGGTTTAATCATTTTTAAGTTATTTAAACCATTTTAAAAAGGGAAGCTGGGAGAGTTCGCTATTGCCACGCATGTCAAACTTTATCTGAAAGACCCTGAGTATCGGTTATTAAACGATTTGACTCTTCCAGATGGAGAAGGGAGCACAACACAAATTGATCATTTCTTATTAAGTCCTTATGGCCTGTTTGTGATTGAAACCAAAAACTATAAAGGCTGGATCTTTGGTAGCGAGCGACAAAAAACCTAGACGCAAAAACTTTATAAAAATAGCTATAAATTTCAAAATCCGATTCATCAGAATTATAAGCACATCAAAGTTCTGGAGCAGTTGCTGGTTGATATTATTGAGCCAGCCCAGCTGCATTCTGTGATTGTATTTATGCCAGATGCGGTATTCAAGACCCCAATGCCGAATTATGTATTTCGGGGTGCAGGTTGGACAGATTATGTAAAAAGCTTTAATCAGCGAGTTATTTCTGATACCAAGATTAAACGTATCCAGATTCGATTGGAGAAGGAAGTACTAGAAAAATCCTGGAAAACCAACCGTGAACATGTCGCAAATTTAAACAGGCGGCAATCCGAACAGAAAAGCCTTTGAATTATTCAAAGGCTTTTTCTTAATTTTTCGAGGCTTTTAATTTTTCAGTAATTTCAACCAGCTGTTTAATCCGTTTGACCTCATCCCAGAGCGCTTTGGCTTCAGGATAATGCTTGGACATCATCCCCAGCCATTGTTTATAACGACCGACCATATTCATTTCCTTTTTATAGGAACCATTCAGGAAACGGATTTGCAGTTCCAGTAGTTCATTCCAGGTGATGAGCGGCTCATCAGAATTCTGGCGAATACATTGGGTCAGATCAGGTGTAGTGACCGCACCACGGCCAATCATCAGGTCTTCACAGCCTGATTCTAGCTGACATTGCTTCGCATCGGTATTGGTCCAGATTTCACCATTGGCAATGACATTGATTTTTAAGGCTTCACGAATTGGTTGCAGCTGATCCCAGAAGGCTGGCGGAGTATAGCCATCGGCCTTGGTCCGCGCATGAACAGTGACCCAGGCCGCTCCAGCATCTTCAATGGCATGGGCATTTTCCATCATGAAGTTGCGATCCATATAACCCAGACGCATTTTTGCCGAAACCGGGATATGTGCAGGCACGGCATCACGAACAGCTTTGACCAGTTCATAAACGACTTCAGGTTCATCTAGCAGTACTGAACCACCACGATGACGGTTTACGGTTTTGGCTGGACAGCCGAAATTCATGTCAATTGCAGGGGCGCCCATAGCAGCGACTTTCACTGCATTGGCTGCCAGCATTTCCGGATTATTTCCGAGAAACTGTACATGCACCGGCGTGCCGGCAGCAGTTTTGCCGTCATTTAACAATTCAGGGCAGTAGGTGTGATAGATATGATCCGGCAGCACCGAATCCGTGACACGAATAAACTCGGTTACACACCAGTCGAAGCTCCCGACGGATGTCAGTACATCGCGCATAATCGGGTCAGTTAAGCCTTCCATGGGTGCAAGAACAAGTTTCAACGGTCAACACCTGTTAATTCGAAAAACGGTGTTATACGGCTTTTTGGTGGCAATGTCCAGGCAGTTTAATTTTCATATGAATTGCAGAAAAAGATTGAGTGTGAATGAGTATCTATTGATCTTTTGTGATCTAAATAAAAAACCTTAAATCGGCTGATTTAAGGTTTGGATTTAAAGCTTGAAAATCTAATATTGTCTTAATCGATCAGCTTTTCGACTTTCATACTTTCACGATAATACTGACAGCCTTTATACAGCAGGAACACACCAACCAGGCCGGCTATCGCATTGACGATAGAAATTGAATTTCCCACCATTAAGGTATTCTCATAATATCGGTCTGTAATCAGCGCCACCGCAGTTGTACCCACACCGAGTGCAATCAGGTTAGAAATCAACAGGAATTTGGCTGATACCTGAGAGCGCAACTGGTTCGGTGTCAGCATCTGGGTAGCAGCGGCTGATGCCGGAATCGGGAAGGTGGAGAAGAACATCGCGACAAAGATCAATGCGAATGAAAGCTGCATATTGTCGACCTGAGTAAATAGCACACTTGGAATGATCAGGGCAGCACAGCCAATTGCACCGGCACGAATCGCTGCATCACTATAGCCACGTTTAGAAAAGAAGTCGATGAGCCAGCCACAGAATAGGGCGCCTGAAGTATTTGCGACAAGAATAATACTTCCAAGGATATATCCGGTCTGGCTTGCATCCAGGCCAAAGTGACGCATGTAGTAGGCCGGTGCCCAGCCGAGCAGTGAATACAGCATCATGGTGTAGAAAGAGAAGCCAATAAAATGACAGAGGAAAGTCTTTTTATGGGTTTTGATAAAACCCATCGAATTCTTAAAAGATGCTTTCACTGCGACACCATTCGCATCCATTTTGAGGCCTTTACGTTCTGGTTCACGTACGGTCAGAATCATCAGTAATGCCAGCAATACACCCGGTAAACCGACAATCATAAAGGTCAGCTGCCAGGTTTTGATTTCACCGATCACCGGTAAAGTGACAAAGCTCACATCTTTGAGCAGACCAATCACATAACCACCGATCAGGAAAGCCAATCCTGAACCGATAAAAGCACCAATGGCATATACGCCTAGCGCACGGCCCAGTTTATGTTTCGGGAATAGATCCGCCACAATGGAATAAAAGGCAGGAGATAGGGCTGCTTCACCGGCACCGACACTGAGGCGAGCCAGGAACATCTGGATAAAGTTTTTACTGAGGCCACAGGCTGCAGTGGCCAGACTCCAGAAAGCGACCCCGATCGAAATAATTTTCACACGGGATTTCTTATCGGCCAGTGCGGCGATCGGTACGCCCATAAAGGCATAAAACAGCGAAAAGGCCAAACCTTGTAACAGGCTGAACTGGGTATCACTGAGCATAAGGTCGGCCTTAATCGGCTCAATCATCAGGGATAAAATCTGACGGTCTACGAAAGACAGAATGTAGGCCACCATACAGATGATCACCACATACCATTGATAGCTGCTACGTTCTGGAGCTGCTGGTGGAATTTCTGTAGCCAGCTGTTCAGGGATAGGCGTAGTAATTTTTAGATGAGAATCGAGTGGTTGGACGTCATTGTCAACCTTGTCTATGACCAATGTTTTTTCATTCATCATGCAACATCCTGTGCAAGTTATAGTGATTGGTTTATTTGATACAAATTTAATTATTTTTATTTTTAATGTGTATCAATTAATCTAATCTAGGAGTAATTTGCACAGCCGTCAATATGTCTGGATTAAAAAGATACAATTATTTTTAAATCAATAAAAAAGGGAATCAAATAGATTCCCTTCTTACTTTAAGTGTCTGAAAATATTTGTTAAGCAGCTTTTTCTACGAGAGTTAGGATGTCATAGGTCGCGACCAGTTCATTGCGCTGGTTTTTCACCTTGATGTCCCAGACCACGACACCATGCGGTCTCTGCTCATCACGCAGCGGTTTTGGGGTTTTCTGCTTGCAGGTCAGTTCTACCTGAATGGTATCACCAATTTTCACCGGTTCTACGAAGCGCAGGTTGTCCATGCCATAGTTGGCAATAACTGGACCTGGAGCAGCATCAACAAACAAGCCGGCAGCGGCAGAGACAATGAAGTAACCATGTGCGACGCGTTCACCGAACAAGGATTCCGCAGCCGCAATCTTATCCATATGTGCATAGAAGTAATCTCCACTTAAACCACCAAAGTTGACAATATCAGCTTCAGTAATGGTACGGCGTGCAGTCAGCAGGCGTTCACCGATCCGCAGTTCATCAAAGGATTTCTTGAATGGATGCACGCGGTCTTCAAATACCTCCGCACCCGCGGTCCAGCTATGACCGACCTGAGTCAGCACATTTGGTGAGCCTTGAATAGCAGTACGCTGCATATAGTGTTTCACTGCACGCAGACCACCGAGTTCCTCACCACCGCCAGCACGCCCCGGACCACCATGCACTAACAATGGCAGTGGTGAACCATGACCGGTACTTTCCTTAGCGCTTTCACGATCCAGAATATGCACACGACCATGCCAAGGCGCGATCTTGCTGAGTAGCTGTTCAATATTTTCATCATGGTTACGCACGATTGAAGCGACCAGACTGCCTTCACCACGAGCTACTAATGTTGCCAGTTGTGGTAGGTCACTATAGGGCATCAATGTAACCACTGGGCCAAAGGCTTCGATATTATGAATCTGTTGGGCCTGTACCGGATCTTTACATAACAATACTGTTGGTGGATAGAAAGCAGATTTTTCCGGATGTGCGACCTGGATGGCAAAGTCCTGGCGCAGGTGGCTACCTATGATGATTTCAGCTTCCTGTGCCAGCTGTTCTACCTTGACAGCAACATCATGCTTCTGTTTAACGCTGGCCAGAGCACCCATGGTTACGCCGTCCTGTGCAGGATCACCGATGACTACTTTCTGTAGTTTTTCAGTCAGGCGTTGCTGTACGGTATCGAGCAATGCTGCTGGCACAAAGGCACGACGAATTGCAGTACATTTTTGTCCGGCCTTGGTTGTCATTTCACGGAAGACTTCACGCTCAAACAGGTCAATGGTTTCATCGTTGGCTTGCTGGGTCAGGATGGCGCTGTTCACCGAATCGGCTTCCATGCTGAATGGAATGGAGTGGGCATTCAGGTGTGGATGCGCACGCAGTTTCTGGCCGGTAGCAGCCGAACCTGTGAAGGTTACCGTATCCTGTGCATTCAGGTGATCAAACAGGTCATAAGTCTGCCCGCAGATCAGCTGAAGGGTGCCTTCTGGCAGTAAATTGCTGGCTAAAATGTCTTTAACGACTGCATGTGTCAGTTCTGCACCTTCTGTTGCTGGCTTGACAATACAAGGTACGCCGGCTAGTAGAGTAGGTGCAATTTTTTCCAGCATGCCCCAGATCGGGAAGTTAAAGGCATTAATATGCACTGCTACACCAGCTTTTGGGCTCAGGATATGTTTGGCACCAAAGCTACCCTGTTTGGATAGTGGAATCCAGGCATCTTCAACCAGTGCCGTTTCATCGCTGAGTTCACGGCGAACCAGACTTGAATAGGCGAACAGGGTGCCGATCCCGCCTTCAATATCAATCCAGGCATCTTTACGGGTACAGCCGGTTGCGGCTGCCAGGCGGTAATAATCTTCCTTACGTTCCAGTAAATATTGTGCCACCTGTTTCAGAGCATTAGCACGCTGGTGGAAAGTCCAGTGGGCAATGGCTGCACCCTTCTGTTTGGCATATTGCACCACATTATGCATGTCGATACCGTGACTGCTGACCTGATAAATCGCTTCACCGCTAATAGCGTGATAAACCGTACGCAAGTCATTTTGTGCGCTATGTTCACCACCTAAAACCAGTGAACTCAATACTTTAACTTTAGCTGAGTAATTCGCCTGTGTGTCGTCCTGAAGATCCGTGCTCTGGGTAGTGCTGTCCAGTTCCAACATTGTATAACTCCATTTATGATACGTTGTTGAGTTTATTTTTGCTTTTGATGTTTCATAAATTGCAATCAAAAAGCTTAAATGTCAATCATAATCCGCAAACAAAAAAGTAACTTTCATGTAATTAAAAATTTAAAAATAATAAAAACAATAACTTAATAAAAAATGCTTTTGAAAAATATATGATACTTAAAAAATAGCATTGATTTTATATTTGTATCGTTTTAATTTAGTTGTATCAGCACTTGGGATAAGTGAGACAAACATGAATAAGCAACAACAAACATTCGATCAGAAGATAGAGCAGGACATTTCTATTGAAGCGAAGGACTGGATGCCGGATGCCTATAGAAAGACCCTGGTTCGCCAGATTGGTCAGCACGGACATTCAGAAGTGATTGGCATGCTGCCAGAAGGTAACTGGATTACCCGCGCACCGACTTTGAAACGTAAAGCGGTATTGCTGGCTAAAGTACAAGATGAAGCCGGGCATGGCCTGTACCTGTACAGTGCAGCAGAAACGCTTGGTGCAGACCGTGATGACATGATGGAAAAGCTGATTGCTGGCCGCATGAAATACTCATCCATTTTTAACTATCCAACTTTGACCTGGGCAGATGTAGCGGCGATTGGCTGGCTGGTGGATGGGGCGGCAATCATCAACCAGGTGGCGCTGTGTCGTACTTCTTATGGTCCTTATGCACGTGCCATGGTGCGTATCTGTAAAGAAGAAAGTTTCCATCAGCGTCAAGGTTTTGAAGCCATGATGCAACTGGCAGAAGGTACACCAGAACAGAAACAGATGGCACAGGATGCAGTGAATCGTTTCTGGTGGCCGGCATTAATGATGTTTGGTCCAAGTGATGACAATTCTCCAAACAGTGCGCAAAGCATGCAGTGGAAAATCAAATTATTCAGTAATGATGCATTGCGTCAGAAATTTGTCGATAACACTGTGCCGCAAGTATTGCAGCTTGGCCTAACTGTACCGGATCCAGACCTGAAGTTTAATGAAGAAACAGGCCACTATGAATTTGGCGAAGTGAACTGGGATGAGTTTTTCGATGTACTGGCAGGCAAAGGTCCATGCAACCACGAACGTATTGAAGCACGTCGCAAGGCTTGGGAAGACGGCAAATGGGTGCGTGAATCAGCAGCAGTTTATGCCAGCAAGCAACAGCAGCAGTCAGATCAACGAAAAATCGCTTAAGGCAACGGAATAGCACAAGGATATGCAAATGAACAAGAATAACTGGTCTTTATACGAAGTATTTATTCGCAGCAAACAGGGTCTGAGCCACCGTCATGTCGGCAGCCTGCGCGCCCCTGATGATGAAATTGCCCTGCAAAATGCCCGTGACGTCTATACCCGTCGCAATGAAGGTGTAAGTATCTGGGTCGTGAAATCTGAACTGATTACCTCATCTCAACCAGATGAAAAATCGGAGTTTTTTGATCCTTCATTGAACAAGGTCTACCGTCATCCGACCTTCTATCACATTCCAGATGGCATCGAACACATGTAAGGTGGAGGAAAGAGCAATGACGAATCAGGTATTGGCACAATTTTTACTGCATGTTGGCGACAGCCAACTCATCCTTTCACACCGTCTGGCAGAGTGGTGCGGTCACGCACCGGAGCTAGAGCTGGATATTGCATTGGCAAATATCGGTTTGGACTTACTGGGTCAGGCACGTACAGCACTGAGTCTCGCCGGTGAAATTGAAGGGCAAGGTCGTGATGAAGACAAACTGGCTTATTTTCGTACCGAGCGTGAATACCGCAATTTGCTGTTGAGTGAACAGCCAAATGGTGACTTTGGTCAAACCATTGTGCGTCAATGGTTGATGGATCATTACCATGCTTTGCTGTTTGCGGCACTCAGCAATAGCAAGAATGAAGACATTTCTTCATTCGCCATCAAGTCGCTGAAAGAGGTGAAATACCATTTGCGTTTTTCAACCTCATGGATGGAACGTCTGAGCTTAGGTACTGCAGAAGCACATGAAAAGATCCAGAATGGTCTGAACCAGCTATGGCGCTTTACTGAAGAGCTGTTCAGCCTGACTGCAGATGAACGTCAGCTGGTTGATGCTCACCTGATTCCGGATCTGGAACTGCTGAAACCGAAATGGTTGGAAACTATATCTGCTGAGTTGCAACGTTTTGAACTGAGCTTGCCAGAAAGTGGTGCTTACCGTAGTGGCGCCAAGCAGGGACTACATACCGAACATCTGGGTTATGTACTGGCGGAACTGCAATATATGCAGCGCAGCTATCCAGGCATGAACTGGTAAATCCAGCACATCACAGGGAGTGAGTGGCATGAACTTGATTAGACATGTAGAAGATCAATGCTGGGAGGTCCTGGCACAGGTTTCCGATCCGGAAATTCCAGTCCTGTCAGTCCTTGACCTGGGCATGATTCGTGGAGTGGAGATCAACCCACAGGATGAAATCGTGGTTCGATTGACCCCCACTTATAGTGGCTGTCCGGCAACCGATCTGCTCAAGGCGGAAATCATCCAGGCATTTGCAGCACATGAGCTGACGCCGGTCAAAGTCGTGGTCGATCTGTCAGAAGCATGGACCACTGACTGGATGAGTGAAGAAGGCAAACAGAAACTGCAGCAATATGGTATTGCCCCACCCAAAGGTGGTTCAAACAGCTGCGGTACCCATGTCGCACTCAGTGATGGTATCCAGTGTCCACATTGTCAGAGCCATCACACTCGACTACTCAGTGAATTCAGTTCAACCGCTTGCAAGGCGCTGTACAAATGTCAGGAATGCTTGGAGCCGTTTGACTATTTTAAATGTATTTAAGGGCTTAAGCGCACAAGCCATAACAATAAAGCGTGAGATTGCCACAGCTTAAGAAGGATTTTGAAATGAGCCAGTTTATTCCGTTAACCATTAAATCGATTCAGCCTCAGACTGAACAGGCAATTTGCATTGCTTTTGAACTGAGTCCGGAACATGCCGAAAATTTTCAGTATCAGCCGGGCCAACACCTGACCATCCGTTATCTTACAGAACAGGAAGAATTGCGCCGTTGCTATTCGATCTGTAGCGATAGTGATGAAGACATGAGTATTGCGATCAAGAAAATTGATCAAGGCCAGTTCTCAACCTGGGCCAATGAAAACCTGAAAGTGGGCGATGTACTGGAAGTAATGCCACCACAAGGTGTGTTTTTTCAGAAAGCGGCCAAGGTTGGTGGCAAACATTATCTGGGCTTTGCTGCAGGTAGTGGTATTACGCCAATCCTCTCTATTGTCAAAGCAGTGTTGAACCGTCAACAAGATGCCACTTTTACCTTAGTTTATGGCAACCGTTCCTGGAAACAAACCATGTTCTCTGAACAGATTATGGATCTGAAAGACCGTTTTAAAGAGCGTTTGCAACTGATCAATATTTTCTCGCGTGAACTGAATGACAGCGAGATTTTCAATGGTCGTATTGATGCAGAAAAACTGCAGCAGCTGTTTCAGGCAGGCCTGATTCCAGCAGAAACCGATCACTGCTTTGCCTGTGGTCCTGAAGAAATGATGAATGCGGTCGAAACCGTATTGCCAACCCTCGGGATTGAACGCAGCAAAATTCACACCGAACGCTTTAATACCGGGACTGCACCAAAAGCCTCTACACAGCAGATCGAAAGCCGTACTGAGGAAAAGGTCAACATCGTTCTGGATGGTCGTGAGCTGATCATTGAAGTATCCAAGCAGGATGACAGTATTCTGGATGCTGCTTTACGTGCTGGAGCAGATCTACCTTATGCCTGCAAGGGCGGGGTATGCGCAACCTGTAAATGTAAGGTGCTGCAAGGTGAAGTGGAAATGGCGATCAACTATAGCTTGGAAGAAGAAGAAATCCAGAAAGGTTATGTGCTGAGCTGTCAGGCGCGTCCAATCACTCAAAATGTTCGTCTCAGTTTCGACGAGTAAAGATTTTAAATTAAGCATCATGCAGATAAATGCATGAACGAAATAGAAACTTAAAAGGTGTGTAATGGATTACCAAACAATTATTGTCGAAGAAAAAAATGCTGTGGGCTACCTGACTTTTAATCGTCCAAAACAGCTCAACAGTTTTAATGAAACCATGCATCAGGAAGTTTCTTCTGTCGTAAAACACTGGGCGCAAGATTCAGCAATTCGCGCTGTAGTGATTTCTGCAGAAGGACGTGGTTTCTGTGCTGGTCAGGACCTGAACGATCGTGTGGTTGATCCAAATGCTGATGCGCCAGATCTGGGGCTATCGATTGAAAAATACTACAATCCGCTGATTAAACTGATTACTGAAATGCCAAAACCGGTGATCTGTGCCGTGAATGGTGTAGCAGCGGGTGCAGGTGCCAATATTGCATTGGCTTGTGACATCGTGGTAGCTGCCAAATCTGCTTCATTTATTCAGGCTTTCTGCCGTCTCGGTCTGGTGCCAGATTCAGGGGGGACCTGGTTCCTGCCACGCCTGGTTGGCCGTGCCCAAGCGATGGGTCTGGCGATGCTGGGTGACAAAATCTCGGCTGAACGTGCACTACAACTCGGCATGATCTGGCAGGTAGTTGAAGATGATCAGTTAAAAGCAGAAGCTGAAAAAATGGCTGAACATCTGGCGACTCAGCCGACTTATGGTCTATCCCTGATCAAAAAAGCGATTCATGCCGCCGCAGACAATAATCTGGATGAGCAACTGATTCTGGAGCGCGATCTGCAACGTCTGGCGGGTCGTTCTAGCGATTATCGTGAGGGCGTTCAGGCCTTTATGCAAAAACGAACACCACAATATAAGGGCTGCTAAATCTGCCAGAGATGGATTTGACTCGGCTCAAAGTTGTGACGATCTTTCCCGACAGTTATCGCTTAGCAATTTGGTCGAGTTGAACTATTCCTGACGGGTATGAATATGATACCTATTTGGTCTGATGGTTAGTTAGGTTTTATGTTATATGTAGTAATACCCTGATAGTAAATGAAATCTGAAAAATATAGATTTATGCACTATTTTCTACTCAAGATATTGATTTATTAATTATTTTTATTTTATTTATTCAGATAAATGATTTGGGTGAGTAAATAGAATTTAATATGACACAAATTTACAAATATTAAAAAATATGTATCGTATTTTTGGTGAAGAGCGATACAACCTGGTATATATTGAACTAAGCAGACAGCGCTGGGACAGGCGCAACAAGGATCGCCAACAGACTAAGGATGGGGAGCTAAGGAACAAGAACGATGGAACATGTTTATATTTTTGACGGTATTCGTACCCCAATTGGTCGTTATGCAGGTGATTTGAGTAGTATTCGTGCCGATGACCTTGCTGCTTTACCGATCCAGTATTTAAAACAGCAGCATCCTAATCTGCCGTGGGCAGAAGTTGATGAGGTAATTTTAGGCTGTGCCAATCAGGCCGGTGAAGATAATCGTAATGTCGCGCGTATGGCAATACTTTTAGCGGGCCTGCCGGAAAGCGTACCTGCCATTACTGTAAATCGTCTCTGTGCCTCTGGTCTGGATGCAGTCGGCTTGGCAGCACGTGCAATTAAATCGGGTGAAGCACAGTTTGTAGTGGCCGGTGGGGTAGAATCCATGAGCCGTGCGCCATTTGTACAATCCAAGCCAACCACAGCATTTAGCCGTACTCCGGAAATTTATGACACCACCATTGGCTGGCGTTTTATCAATCCACAATTCAAGGCAGGTTTCGGCGTAGATAGCATGCCGGAAACGGCAGAAAACGTAGCTGAAAAATATCAGATTAATCGTGAAGATCAGGATCTGTTTGCTTATCGCAGCCAGCAAAAAACTACACAGGCACAGCAGAATGGTATTTTTCAGGCAGAAATTCTGCCAGTAGAAATCAAAGGTGCTAAAGGTGCTACTCAGGTGATTGCTGAAGATGAGCATCCACGTGCCGATACTACTTTAGAAAAATTGGCTTCTTTAAAAGCACCATTTCGCAAGGAAGGTGGTTCGGTAACTGCGGGTAATGCGTCTGGTGTCAATGACGGTGCAGCCTGTGTGCTGCTTGGTAATAAATATTTCGCAGAACAATATGGGCTGAAACCGCTAGCACGGGTGGTAGGAATCGCCAGTGCAGGAGTAGAACCACGTTATATGGGTATCGGTCCAGTGCCCGCAGTGCAGAAAGTATTAAAACAGACAAACTTAAGTCTAGAACAGATGGATGTGATCGAACTAAATGAAGCCTTTGCCGCACAGGCGCTTGCAGTGCTACGTGAGCTGGGCCTTCAGGATGATGATTCGCGAGTCAATCCAAACGGTGGTGCTATTGCCCTTGGCCATCCACTCGGAATGAGCGGTACACGACTGGTCATTACCGCCATGAAAGAATTACAACGTAAGCAAGGAAAATATGCCCTTTGTACCATGTGTGTCGGTGTTGGACAGGGTGTCGCACTGATTCTGGAAAATGTGTCTTAAGAACTGAATCAAAAGAGAAATCATCAGCAGTCAGGATGACTGCAGCAGGAGCAAGAATATGAATAACAATGCAATGGAACAGATTGAAACCGCTTCAGTAGATGAATTACGTGGCCTGCAATTGGAACGTATGAAAAAAACACTACAGCATGCTTATCAGAACAGTACGGTTTACAAGAAAAAGTTTGATGAAGCCGGTGTCCATCCAGATGACTTAAAATCACTAAAAGATCTGGCAAAATTCCCGTTCACCACCAAGCAGGATCTGCGCGAAAACTATCCATTCGGTATGTTCGCTGTGCCTCAAGAGAAGATTGTCCGTGTACATGCTTCTTCAGGGACCACAGGTCAGCCGACTGTAGTCGGTTATACCCAGAATGACATTAACACTTGGTCAGATGTGGTGGCACGCTCGTTACGTGCAGCAGGACTCAGTAGTAAAGATACGATTCAGGTGTCTTATGGCTATGGACTATTTACTGGCGGTCTAGGGGCACATTATGGGGTAGAACGTCTGGGCGCCACCGTAATTCCAATGTCAGGTGGCCAAACTGACAAGCAGGCCCAGCTGATTCATGATTTCAAGCCAACAGCTTTAATGGTCACACCATCTTACTGTCTAAATATTATTGAGTGTCTGGAGAAAAAATTCGGAACTGCTAAAGATTGTTCAATCAAGACCGGGATCTTTGGTGCAGAGCCATGGACCAATGAAATGCGCCGTGAAATCGAAGAACGTCTGGGTATTGATGCGCTGGATATTTACGGCCTGTCTGAAGTCATGGGACCGGGTGTGGCGATGGAATGTCTAGAATCCAAAGATGGTCCAACGATTTGGGAAGACCACTTCTATCCTGAAATTATCCATCCGGAAACTGGTGAAGTATTACCTGATGGTGAATTAGGTGAACTGGTATTTACCACTATTACCAAAGAAGGTATGCCGGTGATTCGTTACCGTACCCGTGATCTGACACGCTTATTGCCAGGTACAGCACGTACCATGCGTCGTATGGACAAGATTGTCGGTCGCAGTGATGACATGATGATTATTCGTGGTGTGAATGTGTTCCCATCACAAATTGAAGAGCAAATCCTGCATATTCCGCAGCTTATTCCAAATTATCAGATTCAGATTTGTAAACAGGGTCACCTGGATACATTGCATATTCGTACCGAAATGCGTAAAGATAATGCTATAAATATGACACACCAATTGGCAAATCAGCTGAAAGTACAAATCAAGACCATGGTCGGGATTAGTGTCAGTGTGGAAGTTTTACCGGAAGGTAGCTTGCCACGTTCTGAAGGTAAGGCTCAGCGGGTGTTTGATATCCGAAAGTCCGCTTAAATACGTCTGGATGACAGGCTCAGGTCTGTCATCCGGCTTTAACAAGGTAAATTGAACGTAATGAATCCGAAATTAAAACAAGTAATTGATGATTTCATTCAGAATGAGACCCTTAGTGGAACCTCATTGGTAATGACGATTTTTGGTGACAGTATTTATCACCGCGGGGGAGTCATTAGTCTTGCCAGCCTGATTCAGCTGATGGATGTATTCGGCTTCAATGAGCGTTCTGTGCGTACCGCCGTATTCCGTCTGGTACAAAATGGCTGGCTGAGTTCTGAAAAAATTGGCCGCACCAGTTATTACCGGATTACCGAAAGCAGCCGTCAGCGTTTTATTACCGCAGACCAGAAAATTTACAGCTTCCAGCATAATGAATGGGATCAGAAATGGGATCTGGTTCTGCTCAGCTCAGTTGAGCTGGAAAATAAACAGACACTGAAAAAAGAACTGGAATGGTTAGGCTTTGCCAATATCGCGACCAATGTCATGGCCTATCCGGGTTGTGATCAGCAGAAACTGCAAAACCTTCTGCTCAATAATAAAATGACCGATCAAGTCGTAGTGTTTCGTGCTGAAACTTTACAGCTTTGGCAGGAATCTTATCCAACCATTAAACGCATGGTTGAAACCAATTGGCCAATTCCTGAACTGCATCAGCGTTATGAAAAATTTATTAGTGATTTCCGCGAGTTTTTCTATCTGGTGGAAAATGAAGAGGAACTGAATCCAGTACAAGCCTTTCAGATTCGTATTCTGCTGATCCATCAATACCGCCGTATTTTACTGAAAGACCCGAATCTGCCATTTGAACTGTTGCCAACAGACTGGTTGTCACTGATTGCGCGTAACTTAAGTACCAATCTATATCAGGCAGTATTTGCAGCAGGAGATGAGTTTTTTCTGGAGACTGCCCGGACAGCGGAAGGCCTTATGCCACCTGCACATCCACAATTTTATAAACGTTTTGGTGGCTTAAAGCAGCCGGAATTGACCTTTTAATATTAAAAAAATCATGAATGTAATAGCTCAAGGAGGAGTCTATGCCATGTTATGCGATTGATGGGGTAATTCCTGTCGTCAGCCCTGAAGCTTATGTCCATCCTACGGCTGTGCTGATCGGTGATGTGATCATTGAAGCCGGAGTTTATATTGGTCCATTTGCTTCGCTGCGTGCCGATTTTGGCCGGATTCATATCCAGAAAAATGCCAATGTCCAAGACTCCTGTACCATCCATGGATTTCCGGACAGTGTGACCTTAGTGGAAGAATATGGCCATGTTGGTCATGGTGCCATTCTGCATAGCTGCGTGGTACGAAAAAATGCCCTGATCGGTATGAATAGTGTGATTCTGGATGAAGCCGAAATCGGGGAGAATGTGATTGTTGGGGCCAACAGTACAGTCAAGGCTAAATTCAAAGTGCCAGCAAATAATCTGGTACTTGGCAGTCCGGCGAAAGTAGTTCGTCCTTTAGAAGAAAAAGAAATTGCCTGGAAAAGCCATGGCACCGAGCAATATATCCAGCTCACTGCACGTTGCTTGAATACCCTGCAGGAAGTAGAAGCTTTAACCGAAGATTCCGCAGAGCGACGTAGTTATCAGAACTTTAAAGCTGATTATCAAATCAAGAAAAATAGTTAAACTAGCTGATTTTTAAAAATTTTAGGTAATTAAAATACGCTAATTTTTTAGTTTTAAAATTATTGGAAATGAAACCAAATTACTATTGTCGCCTTTCCGGATCAAGCTAAGCTGTTAGAAAGCAGGTCAGGAAAGTGCAGATGAAAAGTCGGGAATTTAAAGACCATTTCTCCCAGCAGTCTCAAGATTATGCCTTGTTTCGCCCGCATTATCCGGACACTTTGGGGAAGATACTGGCAAAGCTAAAGCTATCACCGAGTACCAAATTGGCTCTAGACGTCGGCTGTGGCTCAGGACAGTTTTCAGAGGTTTTGGCGCATTATTTTGATCAGATCATTGCCATTGATGCGAGTAGCGAACAAATCGCACAGGCCAAACCTCATCCGAAAATTCAATATCATCAGGCCTTAGCCGAAGAAATCCTATGTATTGACCAGAGTGTAGATCTGATTTCAGTCGCGCAGGCTGCCCATTGGCTGGATCTGGACAAGTTCTATGCGGAAGTTCGCCGTATTGCAAAATCCAATGCCATTCTGGCTCTTATTAGTTATGGGGTATTCAGCATTGATGAAGAACATCTGAATCATTATTTCAGACATTTTTATGAAGTGACGATCGCACCCTATTGGGCACCTGAACGTCGCCATGTCGATGAAGGATACAAAAATCTGCCATTTCCATTTCAGGAAATTTCTGTACAGCCGCCGGTATTACAAGTCGAGTGGAACTTTTACCAACTGATAGGCTATATGAGTACCTGGTCAGCCGTAAAAGCAGCCACCCAGGCACTCGGACATAATCCGCTGAATGTACTGGCAGATGCCTTATTGCCAGAATGGGAAGATCCAGAATTGCCCCGGGTGGTGAGTTGGCCGCTATCGCTACGAGTGGGAAGGATAAATCCAGATAAAGGAATGGATAATTAAATAAAAAGCCCAGTCTTAGCTGGGCTTTTATAATACCGATCGAAGATCAATCAGCTTATTTGTTTAACAGCATTTCTAGCACAAATTTGGAACCGATAAAACCGAGCGCCAGCAGGCCAAACCCAAGCAGGGTAAAACGAACTGCTTTCTGACCACGCCAGCCAAATTTCCAGTGTCCAATCAATAATGCGCCATAAACCAGCCAGGACACAATACTAAAGGCAGTCTTATGGGCCAGATGCTGGGCGAAGAAATTATCAATGGTAAAGAAGCCAAAACCCAATGCCAGTGTCAGTAAAATGAAACCGGTCATCAGCATATCGAACAACAAAGATTCCATATCCTGATAGGAGGGCAACAGATTCACCCAAACCCGACGTTTCTGTTTTTTCTTCAGTTCACGATCCTGAAACCGCAAAATGACGGCCTGAATCGTCGCCATCAATAACACAGCATAAGCGGATAGGGACAAGATAATATGAATATCCAGGCCTAGAGAATTCTGTGCAATGACTTTCGCTGGCTGGGTGAAACTGAAACCGAGAATTAGGCCGGTTGCAGCGACGGGGATACCAATCAGGTTTAGCGCAATAATCGGCCGATAGGTACTGTAAATGATACTTAGCAGCAGCATTAGCCCTGACGTAAAGGAAAGTAAGGCAAATACATCATAATTCATCCCCATCGGGGTATACATGTCACCTGATAAAACCAAAGCATGCAGTACCAGTCCAACTAAAGCTGTTAAGCCGACAAACCATTGATTTGGAGTACGTTTAGTCATTAAATGAATGAACAGATACCAAAAAGAGGAGGTATAAGCGATTAATGCTAAGATCGTGTAAACCAAGGGTAGGCTAAGCATGTCAAACCTTTTTAAGGGTGATGAATATTCATTTATATAAATTCAGTGCGAACTACAGTATCCTATAGCATTCTATGCATAAATTTTCTATTTTAAGAAACAATTTTTTGCTACTAGCTATTTTAAGCGGATTTTGCAATGTTTGATACCTTAACAGAACGACTCACGCAGAGTTTAAGAAATGTTACTGGCTCAGGGCAGCTAACCGAAGACAATATTAAAGATACGTTACGTGAAGTACGTATGGCACTTCTTGAAGCCGACGTTGCGTTACCTGTAACTCGTGAATTTATCGCGAAAGTTAAGGAAGAAGCATTAGGCCAGGAAGTGATGACTCAGTTATCACCAGGGCAAGCCTTCGTCAAAATCGTCTATGACGAATTGACCAAAATGATGGGCGAGGCCAATGAAAGCCTTGACCTTGCAGCGAAACCACCGGTGGTGGTACTGCTTGCTGGTTTGCAGGGTGCGGGTAAAACCACGACTGCAGCCAAACTTGCACGCTTCCTGCAAGAACGTCAAAAGAAAAAAGTAGCCATGGTGTCTGCCGACATTTATCGTCCGGCTGCGATCAAGCAGCTACAGACGGTGGCTGGCGAAGTTGGCGCGATTTTCCTTGAATCGAGTGCTACTGAAAAACCAATCAGTATCGTTAATCGTGCAATTGAACAGGCAAAAATCCAGTTTGCCGATGTACTGATTGTCGATACCGCAGGTCGTCTGCATATCGATGACGATATGATGGAAGAGATTAAAGAGCTGCATGCAGCGATTAATCCGACTGAAACCCTGTTCGTGGTCGATGCCATGACCGGTCAGGATGCGGCAAATACGGCCAAAGCATTTAACGATGCGCTTCCTTTGACAGGTGTGATCCTGACTAAAACTGATGGTGATGCGCGCGGTGGTGCAGCACTGTCTGTTCGTGCGATTACTGGCAAGCCAATCAAGTTCCTCGGTATGGGCGAAAAACTGGATGCGCTTGAGCCATTCCATCCGGAACGTGTGGCACAGCGTATTCTGGGCATGGGTGACGTGCTTTCTTTGGTCGAAGAAGTTGAACGCAAAATCGACAAAGAAAAAGCCGAGAAAATGGCGAAGAAATTGCAGAAAGGCGGTAGCTTCAACTTTGAAGATATGCTGATGCAATTCGAGCAGATGAACAAGATGGGCGGCATGATGGGCTTCCTGGACAAACTTCCAGGCATGAGCAATTCTGGTATTCAAGATGCGATTGCGCAGGCGAATCCTGAAAAGCAAGTGAAGAAAATGGAAGCGATTATCCAGTCGATGACCATCAAGGAACGTCGTAACCCTGACCTGATGAATCCAAGCCGTAAAAAGCGTATTGCAGCAGGTTGTGGTATGGAAGTATCAGAAGTCAACAAGCTGATCAAACAGCATGCGCAAATGGCGAAGATGATGAAGAAATTTGCCAATCCGTCGGGTATGGCAAAAATGATGAAATCACTGAGCGGTCTGCAAAAACAGTTTGGCGGTGGCGGTGGTATGGGTCCACTGTTCGGCGGCAACGACAAAAAATAACTGTTTTAAATAAAAAAGGCGCGTACAGCGCCTTTTTTATTGTCTGTATTTTCTTTTATATCCAGTTTAAACAAAACAACATTTGCTTACCCAAATTTCTAGAAAAATCAGGCAGACTCGAAAACATTCGAAATAAAATAATATAGAAGGATGTATCTAATGACTCAAGTGATTGTGGTGCATGGCTATACCGCAAGTCCTGAAGAAAACTGGTTTCCATGGATTCAGGAAAAAGCCCAGCAGGAACATGTCAGCTTGAAAGTACTCAGACTTGACCCGTCAACTACGCCAAAACTGGAGGTCTGGGAACAGCAAATGCGTGAACAGATTGACGGGATTGACGAAAACAGTATTTTTATTGCGCATAGTCTGGGATGTCTGGCTGCATTACATTATTTAAGTCGCGAATTAAAAAATCAGAGAATCAAACAACTGGTATTAGTGGCCGGTTTCAATGGCCGACTGGGACGTCTGGAAGAAGTTAATCCGTTCATTGACGCTGCTGAAGTAGATTTTGATTTACTAAAACGTCAGATTGATGAACGTGTAGTGATTTATTCGGAAGGTGATGATCGGGTTCAGCCTGACTTCAGTCTGGAGCAAGCGGAAAGTCTGGATGCAATCGTAGTCTGTGCCGAACATCAAGGACATTTTATTAATTCGCAAGGTTGTACTGAACTGCCGGAAGTCTGGCGAGTGATTCAGCCTTATCTGATTCAATCTTCCAGTGAATAGGGAGGATGATGAACAGATCGGTTCAATGATGACAGGATGAAATTAAATAAGGAATATTGAATTTCATCCGCTAATAATTAAAAACTTAACTTTTGTCGGAGCATTTTGCTCTCAATATAATAAGTACAATGCTATGAAAAATATAACGAAGAAAGTCTATATCGTGCCTGACTATCAGGCAACCTCAAATGACCATTGGTATCCATGGTTAAGCCGGCAGATCAAAGACGCGGGGTTCGAGGCCAAACGGATCATGCTGGCCAATCCTTTTCAACCCGATCTGGAAGAATGGCAGCACAACCTGAAACTACAGATTCCGTACCTGGATGAGCATAGTTTCATTGTTGCGCATGGCTTGGGTGGCTTAAGTGCTCTAAAGTTTCTCGAAGAACACTATAACCGTACACAATTGAAAATTGGCGGGCTCATGTTAGTCGCAGCTTTTGATACACCACTGGTGGCCTGGTCGGAACTAAACAAAATGGTGCAGGCAGTAAAGTTAGATCTGAACAATTTATCACATGGCGCCAAACGTTTTGTAATGCTGCTTTCTAGCAATGATCCTTATGTGCCTGCACCGATTTCGTTGCGTTTGGGCCATAGCCTGAATGCACAGATTTTTGAAATCAAAAATGCAGGGCATTTTAACAAGCTGGATGGCTATGCAGATTTTTCAAAGTTACTTGAGCTGCTTAAACTGTGTCTGGCAAATGATCTGCAAAATGCTGCAGGCCTTTAAGCAATAAATCGGGTTCAATAATAGGCTGAAACCGTTCGAGATGCTGGGCAAAGAGCGCAGCATCTCCACCAGTTAGGATCAGCTGTGCCGGAAAATCTTGCAGTACTTTTTCAATGGTGCTGAGCAGACCGAATAAAATGCCATGGTGTACAGCATCAATGGTATTACGTCCAGGACTGAGTTCCTCGAAAGCCGCATCCGGGATTTTAATGCCTTTGGTATTCTGGATCAGGGAATCGCGCTGTAAATACAGATTCGGCAGGATATAACCGCCGAGATGTTTTTGACCTTGGGCAAGATCAATGGTCAGGGCAGTCCCACAGCTAATCACACAGTAATTTTGCTGAGTTGACTTGGCAACGGCCAGCACTTGCAACCAGCGATCGATCCCAAGCTGGGAAGGATCGTCATAGCCACAGATCAAACCGGCATAGCGTGCCTGTACCTTGGCAAAAACTACAGGAATGTTCAGGCAGGTCAGAATCGATTGAATTCGGGTATTATTTGCTTTGTCCAGCACGGAAGAAATCCCGACCTGATGCAAGCCCAAACTCTTAAAGTGCTGAATCAAGCCAAGAAGTAAGTCGGCAGGGGATTGCAAATGCATTTCCGCGGCATGTTCAATGATCTGGTTCTGCTCCGTAATCCAGTACTTGAGCCGTGTATTGCCGATATCCAACCATAGTTTTTTCATTGAATGATGCCTGTTCAGCCACCGTTTTTAAGACGGAGTTGCCCCTGATAAAATGTCTGCGTACCTGCATTCGTTTCGATAATCACCGCACCATCGTCTTGAATGCCGAGGAAAGTTCCGGAATATTGGCCTTGAATATCGGTAAATTCAACTGTTTGCTGGAAAAATGCAGCATATTGGTTAAACCGTGCCGGCAGATTCTGACTGCCATAATTAAACCATTCCCCCGCTTGCTGAATAGCCAGATACAACTCGGCAATCAGATCTACACGTGAAGTATGTGGTAGTCCCAATTCAGTCAGAGAGGTGACCTGCTGGTCTGGAATGCTTTCCATGAGTGGGCTGATATTGATCCCGACACCAACCACCACCTGTTGAGTCGAAATCGGTTCAATCAGAATGCCACCCCATTTCCCCTGCAGGCTGTACAGGTCATTGGGCCATTTCACCTGCAAGTCCAGTCCTTTTAGACTTGGCATTTGCAGGATATTTAATGCAATTTCCAGTGCCAGGCGACCATCGATTACTTTTTGTGTATGCAGCAATGTGCTTAAATAGATGTTCCCCTCAGGAGAAATCCACTGACGTTGACGCTGTCCACGTCCCTGGGTTTGCACGCGGCTACACACTAGTACCTGTTGTACCCCTTTGGTTGCCAGTTCCCGGACATCGTCATTGGTCGATGTGGTGATCGGCTTGATCAGCAATACTTCAGGGAGTTGGCCTGCTTGACTTAAACGTTGCTGCAGTTCGCGAGTTTCTACATCCATTTGAATCTAAACGTGGTAAATGTCGTTATGGAGTTAATCATATATTTATTGATTGGTGCAATTGCAGGATTTGCCGCAGGCCTGTTTGGCGTTGGTGGTGGTCTGATTATCGTGCCAATTCTGTACATTGTTTTTACCCAGCTCCAGTACGATCCAAGCGTGATTATGCATATGGCAGTCGGAACTTCTCTGGCTACGATTATTGTGACCTCAATCAGTTCGGTGATGGCACATCATCAAAGAGGGGCAGTGTTATGGGATGTAGTGCGTAATCTGGCACCCGGTCTGGTTATTGGCTCATTCTTAGGAGCTGGTATTGCAGATTATTTATCGGGTCAAGGTCTGCAATTGCTGATTGGCTTCTTTGCAGTCTGGATTGCGTTCAGAATGTTTAGAGGCGCGCATTATCAGGTTGATCCGAATCAGAAATTGCCTTCCGCAGCATTACAGTTGGTAGCAGGCGGCGGCATTGGTGTGGCATCAGCCATCTTTGGAATTGGTGGTGGCAGTTTGACTGTGCCTTTCCTGAATCGTTGTGGTGTCGTCATCCAGAAAGCAGTAGCCACTTCTGCTGCCTGCGGTTTGCCGATCGCAGTGGCTGGTGCCTTAGGTTTCATCTGGTTTGGTCAGAAAGCTGAAGTCGAAGTACCAAATACGATTGGTTATATTCATATTTATGCGTTTATTGGTATTAGTGTGATGAGTTTTATCACTGCAAAATTTGGTGCAAAAGTGGCGCATTTATTATCACCAGTTCTATTAAAAAAATGTTTTGCGGCCTTATTGACTACAGTTGGTCTGTATTTTATCTATCAAGGCTTTACTGCCTGAACTACTCATTTTTTATCAGCTAAATTTTTTGAGGAGAATAGGTCACTATTCTCCTTTTTCTTTGACTGGGTTGGCTGTATAGACACAAGATTGTCTGACAATGTCAAAGTATTTTCTGCAAAAAAGCCGTTTAATAACTGAAAAGTCATCCAGAATGACTGCACTTGCATCAATAAAAATAAGACAGGAACAGTATGCAACAACAAGAAGCACACAGTTTGTCTGAACAGATTGCCAAGCATATCAGTGAACAGATTATCCGGGGTGAACTGGTTGAAGGCGAACGCATCCAGGAACTCAGAATTGCATCGGAACTTGACGTCAGTCGGGGATCAGTCCGTGAAGCCTTGCTCTTGCTTGAACGTACCCAGCTGATTGAAATCTTCCCGCGTCGTGGCGCCATTGTTTCGGAAATGTCGGCCATGCAGGTTCGTGCCCTGTTTGACCTGACCTCTTTATTGCTGGGGCAGATGGTACATCGCATGGCAGAGACCTGGCGCAGTCATGAGGCAGAGCGCATTCAGCTACTATTAGAACAATTGGAAGCCGAAACCCGCCAAGGCCATATCGAAAAGTTTTATGATTTGATCTTTCAGGGAATGGCCCAGCAACAGGAGATGGTCGGTAATCTTTACCTGATGCGCTACTATCAGGAACTGCTGCCATCTTTACGCCGTAGCTATTTTCTGACCCTGAATATTTCAAGACGTGAGCTACAGGAATCTTTTGAATTATTTAAACTGGTGACGGAAGCGATTTTAATTCGTAAATCCCATGAGGCGACGTTATTTATGGAAGATTTTTGTCGACACTTGCGCAACCTTGTGTTGGAATCTCTGATACGGATGAAACAAATTGAACTCGCGTGGGCCAGACGCTCACGACGTTAAATCAGGACACTATGCGTTTAAGCAGTTTAAAACTTTCAGGCTTCAAATCTTTTGCTGACAGTACTACCTTACACTTCAAGGATAACCGGACTGCAGTGGTGGGACCCAATGGTTGTGGTAAATCAAATGTGATTGATGCCATACGCTGGGTGATGGGTGAGTCCAGTGCGCGCCAACTACGTGGTGGCAGCATGCAGGATGTGATTTTTACCGGAACAGCCAAGCGCAAACCGGTGGGCATCGCCAGTGTAGAACTGCGTTTTGATAATACTTATGGCAAGCTGGGCGGTGCGTATAATGCCTATAATGAGCTGGCAGTGCGTCGTCAGGTCAACCGTGATGGCAAGTCTGAATATTTCCTGAATGGCACTAAATGCCGACGTCGTGATATTACCGATATTTTCTTGGGAACCGGTCTGGGGCCGCGTTCTTATGCAATTATTGAACAGGGCATGATTAACCGTCTGGTAGATGCCAAGCCGGAAGAAATGCGGGTTTTTATTGAAGAAGCTGCCGGGGTTTCCCGTTATCAGGCACGTCGCCGCGAGACCATGCTGCATCTGGATCACACGACGCAGAACCTGTCGCGTCTGGAAGATATTGCCTCTGAACTCAAGTCTCAGCTTAAAACCTTGAAACGCCAGTCAGAAACTGCCATTCAATATAAGGAACTGGAAGGCCAGATCCGTACCATCAAGATTGAAATCCTGTCGTTCCAGTGTGAGCAGAGCCAGCGTCTGCAAGAAGAATATACTGTGCAGATGAATACGCTGGGCGAGAATTTTAAGCTGGTACGTTCTGAATTGACTACTGTTGAGCATGATCTGGGAGCGACCAGTGAACTGTTCCAGCGCTTGATTCAACAGTCCACACCGCTACAAACTGAATGGCAACAGGCTGAGAAAAAGCTCAGCGAACTGGAAATGACCCTGCAGCAAAAGCAGTCCTTATTGCAGCAGAACTCAAGCAGTCTGGTGAAGCTGGAAGAACAAAAAGCACAAACCAAAGAACGTTTACAGCTGATTGAATTGCAACTGGACACCCTGCATCAACAACTCGAAGATCAGACTGCACAATTGCAGCAGCAGGAAGGTCAAAGTCAGGAACAAAACCAGGGTCTGACTGATCTGAAATCCCAGCAAGGCACAATTGCTGCCCAGTTTGCTCAAATTAAAACCCAGGTTGAGCAACAGCAACAACGTAAACAGCAAATGCTGGCGCAAAGTGAACAGCTGGCTAAAAATATTGTCCGGATTGAACAGCAAAAAGAAACCTTGCAACAGCAGGCAGCACAAATTCAGCAGCAGGCGCAGCAAGATGAGCTGGAACAGTATCAGACTGATAGAGCTGAAACTGAACAGCAAATCACTGGCTTTGAGACTCAGCTCAAAACACTGAAAACTGAGCTTGAGCAGCTACAGGCAGAACAGGCAGGTCAGCAGCAATTGCTCATACAGATGAAATCAGAAATTCAGGTACTGCATTCAGAACGGAAAAACCTGAGCCAGTTACTGACCAAAGCCAATCCAAACGCCAAAGCGGATGCGGTGCAGTTAATGCAGGTGTTGAAGCTGAATCCACAGGCCAAAGCTCATGCCAGCCTGATTGAAAAGTTCCTGGCGAAATGGCTTTCTGCACAAGTATTAGAAGAAACTGAGCATTTTTTGAAAAATAGTGCACGCCAGCTCAAAGCTCAGATGATACAGGATAATATTCAGCTTGATGGACTCCCTTGTTTAGCAGACTGGATTGAAGCGCCTCAATACTCACTCTGGCAACAGGTGGCCGTAGCTGAGAACTTTAAACAGGCACTTGGTTTACAAACTCAGCTGAGACCAGGCCAGTCGATCCTAAGTCTGGATGGCTATCATGTCGGACCCGACTGGATGATTGCACTGGACTATGATGAAGCCAGTCAGGCGGGACAAGGAGCACTGAGTCATCGTATCCGTCTGGATGAAATTGAGCAGCAACTGATTCAGCTTGAACCAAAATTCGCAGATCTAGAGCAACAGCTTCCTGAGTTAAATGCTCAAGTGAAAGCTTTACAGAGCCAGATTCAGAGCATCAATGAGCAGCAGAAGCAGGCACAAAAGCAGTTACAACAGCTTGATCTGAATATTGCTAAAGTCCAGAGTGCGACACAGGCCTTTGCAGTACAGAAACAGCAATTGCAGAACCAGTTACAGCAACTGGACGAGCAACTGGAAGAAGATGCGATGCAGAAAGATGATCTGGAAATTGATCTGCATGCACTGAATCTGAAACTGGAACAGGCACTGCCCAATTACAAGACCTTGCAATTTCAGTTGGAAGAACTCAATGCTCAACTTGAAGACTCACAGCTAGTCACTCAGCAGGCGCAGCAGGAATTAGAAGTACTGCGCCGTCAAACAGTACAAAGCCAGCAGCAGGCTGAACTGCTAGAAAAAGACCAGCTGTTTTTAAAAGAACAATATCAGCAGATTATTGCGCAAATAGAACAGGCTAAAAAGTTTGTTGATCCGGTACAGCTGGAATTGCCAGCTTTACAGAGCCAGTTTAATGAACAGGCTCTGATTACGGAAAAACTACAAAAGACCTGGGCAGACTGGCAGATCGAGCTGAATCAGATCCAGAGCAAGCAGCAGCACCTGACTGAGCAGCGCCATACTTTCCAGCAGCAAGATGAACAATTGCGTACTGAACTTGAAGCCAAACGTCTGGCCTGGCAGGCAGCAAAATCCGATTTACAGCATTATTCAGAGCAGCTGAAAGAGTTGAATAGTGAAGTAATTTCAGGGCTAAATATTGATGTAAAAGCACATCAGGCTAAACTGGAAAAAGCACAGGCTCAATTCGATAAACTGGGTGCGGTGAATCTGGCAGCTTCTGAAGAGTATGAAGAAGTTTCGAAACGCTATGGCGAACTCAGCCATCAGATTCAGGACCTGGAAAATACCGTTGAACAGCTGCAGGCAGCAATGAAAAGTATTGATCAGGAAACCCGTAAGCTGTTTATGAATACCTTCGATCAGGTCAATGCCGAGCTGCAAAACCTGTTCCCGAAAGTATTTGAGGGCGGTGAAGCGAGTTTAAGTCTTGAAGATGGATGGCAATCGGGTGTAAAACTGATGGCACGCCCACCAGGCAAGCGCAATAGCTCACTGGCATTGCTTTCTGGTGGTGAAAAGGCTTTAACCGCATTAGCACTGGTCTTTGCAATTTTCCGACTAAATCCGGCACCGTTCTGTGTACTGGATGAAGTCGATGCACCGCTGGACGATGCCAATGTGGGACGTTTTTGTAATTTAGTCAAAGAGCTTTCTGAACAAGTGCAATTTATTTATATTACCCATAACAAACTTGCAATGATGATGGCGACTGATCTTTTAGGTGTAACCATGCCTGAACCGGGAACCTCAAAATTAGTGACAGTAAATTTGGAACAGGCAAAAGAATACGGCTTAGCTGCGGAGGTATAACATGGAAATCACCACAATTATCGGGATTGTTATTGCAATTGTGATTATGCTATTCGGCATAAAACTGATCTTGAAAAAACCTGCGGAGGCTGTACCGTCACTGGATGCGGATCTGCATATTGATCCTGACAGCCAGACTCCGGTTATTCCAAGGCATGTACGTTCTCAACTGTCTAAAACAGAAAGTCCAGCCTCTGCACGTGTGGAACCGAGTCTGAATGAAGAAGTAGTAAACAACATTGCACCTGCGGAAGAACAACAAGAAGCAGCCAAAGTAGAGCCAACTTTGACTGAAACCGCCCAGCCCGAAACCAAAGCAGCAAGTCCACTCGATACACCGGTGGTTGCAGAGGAAGCAGAACCGGAAGTAACCAAAGCTGAAGAAACCGCAACATCTGTTGAACAAGAAAATAAGCCTGAAACAGTAGAAGCAGCAGAGCCTAAAGCCGCTGAATTTAGCCTGAATAGTAATATTGAAAAAGCTGAAATTTCTGACTTTAATGATGAAAGCAGTATTCTCGATGCACATCTCCATGAGCAAAAAATTGTGGATGAAGAATGTTCGCTGGCTAATGCTGAAACGATTATTTCATTGCATGTTTATCCACAAGGCCGTGCTCTTTCAGGTGAAAAAACTCTAAAAGTTTTACTGAAATATGGCCTGCGTTATGGTGAGTTGGCATGTTTCCATCGTTATAGTGAAGATGGCTCGAAACTGCTATTTTCAGTATTGCGTATGGCAGATACCGGTATGGAAGGTTTTGACCTAGAAACTCTGTCGACTGAAGAAGTGAAAGGTCTGGCGTTCTTCCTGGCTTTACCGCATAGCGATGTGCAGAATGCCTTCGATACCATGGACAGCATTTCTCGTCTGATTGCACGTGAAGTGGATGGTCTGGTTTATGATCAGAACCAGCAGGAAATGACCCCACAATTACGTGAATTCTGGCGTCATCAGGCGATTGATTATCGTGCTGGACAGACTGCAGAAGTTTAATATTCCAATATTGAATCTGCAGAATCCGATTTTTATAATAGCGAAAAGCTGAATATTGTATAGGGCGGATTTTCCGCCCTTTTTTATGGTGAAATTATGACCCAAGATGCCACTGTCATTGCGCAAATGCGTCAATTGATTCAACTGATTGCCAAGCATAATCATGCTTATTATGTGATGGATCAACCTACGATTGAAGACAGTGAATATGATCAGCTCTTTCATCAGCTCAAAGCTTTAGAAGAACAATATCCACATTTACAACAGCCAGACACACCGACAGTTAAAGTAGGTGGTCAGGCACTTTCCAAATTTCTGACCGTAACGCATGCGGTGCCAATGCTGTCTTTGGGCAACGTGTTTAATCAGGATGACCTTTTTGCTTTTGCGCGCCGTATTGAAGAACGCTTACCCAATCAAAAGATTGAATACGATGTTGAGCTGAAATTTGACGGGCTGGCAATTTCCCTCTGGTATGAACATGGCGTACTGGTTCGTGGTGTCACCCGTGGTGATGGGGAAACTGGAGAAGATATTACCCAGAATGTCAAAACCATCCGTAACCTGCCAAAATTCCTATCTCCAGTGAATGGCGTGATTCCAGAATTACTGGAAGTGCGTGGCGAAGTGCTGATGCCGAAATCCGGCTTTGAACGCCTGAATGCGGCCAATGCAGCGAAAGGTGAAAAAACCTTTGCTAATCCACGTAACGCTGCGGCTGGCAGTTTACGCCAGCTTGATCCGAATATTGCAGCTTCTCGACCTTTGGCTTTTTATGCTTATGGAATTGCCCAGTGTGTTCCTCATCATGGTCAAACCACAATGTCAGGCAGTCTGGAATGGCTACAGCAGTTTGGCTTTGCTGTGGGTGAGCGCCATTTCATCTGCAGTAGCATCCAGGAAGTGCAAAAGGTTTACGAGCAGATCATTGAAGAACGTTCTAAACTCAGTGTCGAAATTGATGGTATGGTCATTAAGGTCAATGACCTGAAACAGCAACAGAAACTGGGTTTCTTGAGCCGGGAACCACGTTGGGCAACTGCTTATAAATTCCCGGCAGTGGCTGCACTGACCACCGTTGAAAATATTGACTGGCAAGTGGGCCGTACCGGGACTCTAACGCCTGTAGCACGGTTGAATCCGGTTGCAGTGGGTGGTGTAACCGTTTCCAATGTAACGCTGCATAATATTGGTGAAATTCACCGTCTGGATGTAAGAATTGGGGATACCGTCAGTGTCTATCGTAGTGGTGACGTGATTCCTAAGGTAGAAAAAGTCTGGCCAGAATTCCGTCCTGCCAATGCGGTAGAAGTGCATTTACCTGAGAACTGTCCAGTCTGTGATTCTCCGGTGGTGATGCCAGAAGGTGAGGCCTTGGCACGCTGTTCAGGTGAACTGTATTGTGCAGCGCAGCGCATCGAGACCATCCGTCACTTTGTTTCACGTAAGGCCATGGATATCGAAGGTTTGGGCGATCGCTGGGTGGAGTCACTGTTACATCTCAATCTTTTGAAAGATGTGTCGGATATTTATCACTTGCATGAGCATCGTGAGCAATTACTGCAAATCGAAAAAATGGGTGAAAAGTCCGTTCAGAATCTCATTGATTCGATTGAAAACAGCAAGAAAACTACATTGGCCGCATTTATTTATGCGCTCGGCATTCGCGGTGTAGGTGAAACGACAGCACGTATGCTGGCCAATACTTTCCAGACTCTCGACGCTTTGCGTAGTGCTGATGTAGACGCTTTAAAGAAAACACCGGATGTTGGTGATATTACCGCAGAATGGATTGTTGATTTCTTCCAGGCACCGCATAACCTGGAAGTATTGGATCGCTTGTTGGCTGCCGGTATTCATTGGGATGCGCCAATTGCACCAATGCGCCAACCACTGAATGGTGAAAGCTGGGTAGTGACTGGAACTTTAAGTTCTATGGGTCGTGATGAAGCGACGCAATTACTGCAAGCCTTAGGTGCACGGGTCAGTGGCAGTGTCTCTAGCAAAACCAAATGTGTGGTGGCGGGTGAAAAAGCGGGTTCTAAGCTCGATAAAGCAGAAAAACTTGGTGTGCCTGTGATCAATGAAGAACAGTTTATTGCCTTGATGAAAGAGCATGGGCAAATCGAAGAATAATCAGTTCTAAACAATGACTCAAATAAAAAAGACACCCAGGATGATGAATCTTGAGGTGTCTTTTTTATTGCTAGTTCAAAACTATAGGTGAATGAGAAGGGGAGGATAGACAAATACAAGGACGGGTTCGGCAATGTGAGTTGAATTCACGTACAATATCGATTCATTTGCAGGTATAGATCCTGCCTTATTGATTCTATTCTCCCGTTGATGATTGGCATACACATGGCGCAAGCAAAGAAATCTTTTCCGCAACAAAAATCGCAATTACATGCACGAAATCTGCATCGCAGTCGTTACGATTTTCCTCAGCTCATCCTGAGTTGTCCGGAACTAGCACCTTTTGTCAGTCCGAATCAATATAACGATCTTTCAGTCAATTTTTCTGATCCACTGGCTGTGAAAATACTCAATAAAGCATTGCTGAAACATTTTTACGGCATTCAATATTGGCATATTCCTCAAGATTATCTTTGCCCACCGATTCCGGGTAGAGCCGACTATATTCACTATTTGGCTGACCTGTTAAGTGACAATAATAATGGCCAGATTCCAACAGGACACGCCGTTCACGTATTAGATATTGGGGTGGGCGCGAACTGTATTTATCCGATCATTGGTCATCGTAGTTATGGTTGGAAATTTGTCGGCTCAGACATTCATTCGGCATCGGTGAAAAGTGCTCAATTTATCGTGGAAGCAAATCCTAATCTCAGGAAGGGGATTCAGATTCGATTGCAGAAGACACCGAGCAATATCTTCAAAGGTGTGATTAAACCTTCAGATCGTTTTGATTTGACCCTGTGTAACCCACCATTTCATGCTTCGCAAGATGAAGCAAATGCCATAGCAACGCAAAAATTACGCAAACTTGGCAAACCGGTTGATCGGTCTAAAGTGGTGTTAAACTTTGGCGGGCAAAAGAACGAGCTGTGGTGTGACGGTGGAGAAGAACGCTTTGTTTGCCAGATGGTACAAGAGAGCACACAGTTTGCTGAGCAATGTCTTTGGTTTAGTACACTGGTTTCTAAGAAAACCACATTGCCTATGCTGTTAAATACCTTGCGTAAGTGCGGTGCAGTGGATGTAAAAACCATTAAAATGACCCAGGGGCAAAAAGAGAGTCGTTTTGTAGCTTGGACTTTTCTAGATGCAAAGCAACAGCAAGCGTGGAAAAATGCGCGTTGGACTTCTGCTTAAGCAGATTTTTAAGCAGTCGTCATAAGCTTGCCGATAAATGACTTGATGCATAAGCTCAAACTTAATCTGACAGACACAATAAAAAATCGGTCACTGTCAGATCAGGTTTGAGCGAGTACGATTAAGGAATATATTTCTTCACCACACCATCATCCAGCAATTGCTGGAAATGTTCGACCAGGCTTTCTTTCACTGGACGATATTCCAGACCGAGTTCATCCTTACTTTTTTGTGCATTAAAGAAAATTGGATAACCCATATTGAGTTCAACGAATTTACGGCTAAAGCCGGCCAGAGGACCAAAAATCTTGAAAGCCGTTTTTGGCAACTGGTTGCGTGGAAACGGGAATTTTGGACCAAATGCTTCACGTAGGATTTTCCCCATTTCCAGCAGGCTCAAAGTCTCACTACAGATAATATAACGGCCATGCGCTTCCGGATTAAATGCAGCACGGATATGGGCTTCCGCAACATCTTGAACATCCACCACACCATTCCACATTGGTGGAACACCCAGCAAGGTCATGCCATTGGCAAACTGTTGCAGAACTTCCACACTGCCTGATTGAGTATTAGGCGTTAAGGACTCCCCAAAGACCAGTGCCGGATTGATACAGATCAGGTCCCAGCGATCCTGCGCTTCCGCCATTTCCCAAGCTTTGCGTTCTGCCATGACTTTGGAATATGGATAAGGCTGATGGGTTTCTGAACTGGTGGTATTCCAGTGAGATTCATCAAAACTGGTGTGCTCGGTTTGCAAAATATCAATCGCATCGCCATACGTTGAGGCAATACTTGAGGTGACAATCACACGTTTGACAGATTCAGTTTTATTGACGCTATTCAGCACATTTTGCGTACCCAGAATTGCCGGTTCAATAATGTCTTTGAGAGCATCTTTATAATTGGTGACCACAAAAGGCGAGGCCATATGAAAGACAATTTCACAACCTTCCATGGCCGCATCAAAAGAACCGGGCTTGAGCAGGTTAGCTTCAAACAGCTTTAAGGTCCCCGGGCTGCTGTCTGCAATTTGTTCAAGGTGTGTATAACTCTGGGTTTTATTCAGGTCACGTACAGTGGCGTGTACGGTATAACCTTGTTTTAAAAGTTTCTGGATCACCCAACTGGCGATATAGCCAGATGCGCCGGTGACCAGAACAGGTGCTGTGCTATGTTGTAATGTCATATTTAAACCGTTGTTGTTTTGACTTCTTTCATCGTAGGCACAATTATGCATGAACCAGGCCAAACAGGTGAGTCCAAGATAAAAATAAGCAACAAGATAAGTGCTTATTAATATTTACAAAAATTAACGTTTGAATATTCCAGCTTGCTGGATTGAATAAAAACGGAACGAAAAATGCAAGATGTTGTTTTATAAATGGGATTTGGCCGAACAGAGAGCGTAAATGCAAGTGCTTCTCATTTTAATTATATAAAAATCAGACATTTACCATAATTTTGCTTTTGCAAATCAAACATCTTTTCTCCATAATAAGATGATAAAAGCAGGGAGTAATTCAAATGCGCGGTAATCCAGAAGTCGTAGATTATTTAAATATGCTGATCGGTGGCGAACTGGCTGCTCGTGATCAATACCTGATTCACTCTCGTATGTATGAAGATTGGGGTCTGACGAAAATCTTTGAACGCATCGACCATGAAATGCAGGAAGAAGCACAGCATGCAGATGCCCTGATCCGTCGTGTCCTTTTTCTTGAAGGTACGCCAAATATGCAGCGTGATGACATCGAAGTTGGTGAAGATGTGGTGACCTGCCTGAAAGCTGACCTGAAGCTTGAGTATCATGTCCGTGAAAAGCTGGCTCAAGGGGTCAAACTTTGTGAAGAGAAGGGCGATTATGTGACCCGTGACATGCTGCGCCAGCAAATGTCGGATACGGAAGAAGATCATACTTACTGGTTAGAAAAACAGTTACGTTTGATCGAGCTGATTGGTCTACAAAAC
Organism: Acinetobacter sp. NIOH-H-8; assembly: GCF_046635365.1. Classification (NCBI taxonomy): domain Bacteria; kingdom Pseudomonadati; phylum Pseudomonadota; class Gammaproteobacteria; order Moraxellales; family Moraxellaceae; genus Acinetobacter; species Acinetobacter sp. NIOH-H-8. The sequence goes on along the minus strand of NZ_JBHDVN010000005.1, from coordinate 58,803 downwards.
TATATCCAGTCACAAATGTAAGATATTGAATAATAAAAAACCCAGCAGATGCTGGGTTTTTTGATTCTATAGACTTAAGAATTGTTGTTACTGACAATTCCGATTTTTTTCACTTCCAGACGCTGAGCCGCAGCCATCACCATCGCGATATGCTTGTATTCAGTTGCACGATCAGCCTTGATTTTAATCTGATCCTGATCGGCTTTTTGCGCCACGGTCTTGAATAAGGCTTCTAGCGCTTGAGCATTGGCCACTGGCTGATCATTCCAGAAGATTTGGCCTTGAGCATCGAGACGTAAATTCACAATCTCTGGCGGTTTTTCCTCAGTTGGTGGTGGTGTGCCATTTGGCAGGTTGATATTAATCGAATTATTCGGCAACGGAATAGTGATAATAAACATAATCAGCAAGACCAGCATGACATCAATCAATGGTGTCATGTTGACGTCCAGCATTACATCATCATCCTGATTTGAGCCAACATTCATTCCCATAACTGGATTCTCCCTCAATCTTAAGGTGAAGCGGGCGGGGTCGTGACAAATGCAATCTTGCCAATACCTGCTTGCTGGGTAGTACTGATGACCTGATCAATCGCTTCAAAAGCTGTTCTTTGATCACCACGAATATGCACTTCAGGCTGAGGACGTTTTTGGGCTTCTGCCTGTAAACGGGTCAGTAAAATTGCCTTGTCCGGAATATAGGATTCATTCCAGAAAATATCGCCATTTTTATTGACTGCCAGCTGGATATTTTCCGGCTTGGTTTCATACGGGACATTACGTTCTTCAGGCAGATCGACCGGTACGGTATGAATTGCAACCGGTACTGTAATCAGAAAGATAATCAGCAGTACCAGCATCACATCAACCAGAGGCGTGGTATTAATGGTACCAATGACCTCATCATCGCTGTCGTTTGAATTGACCATCATTCCCATGGTTGACCCCCATTTTTATTTTGTGTCGCGGTGAACAGGATTGTTTGAGCTGATTTCGCCGCTCAGTAGTACAGCATGCAGGTCAGAACCGAAGGTACGAACTTCTTCCATTACAGCTTTATTACGGCGAGTTAACCAGTTGTAACCAAGTACTGCCGGAACTGCCACAGCCAGACCGATTGCAGTCATGATCAGTGCTTCACCGACCGGACCAGCAACTTTATCGATTGATGCCTGTCCTGAAATACCAATTGCAGTCAGTGCATGGTAAATACCCCAAACGGTACCAAACAGACCTACGAAAGGTGCTGTAGAACCGACTGTAGCAAGGAAGGCCAGACCACCACTCAGATGGCTTTGAATCTTGTCGACTGCGCGTGAAATAGAAATCGTAACCCAGGTATTAAAGTCGATACGCTCTAGTAAAGTACCGCCATGGTTTTTGGTTGACTTGATGCCTTTTTCAGCGATAAAACGATATACGCTGGCTTCATCCAGATTTTGCGCTGCATTATCCAGAGAAGAAGATTCCCAGAATTGATGTTCTGCTTCTTTGGCCTGTTTGCGAATCTTGCCTTGTTGCAAGCACTTAGTGATCATGATGTACCAGGTACCGATCGACATGATGATCAGAATGAACAGGGTTACTTTGGAAACCATATCGCCTTCTTTCCACATGGCTTCCAGACCATAAGGGTTGCTGGCAGGTTTTTCAGCTGCAGCAGGTGCTGGCGGTGTAGGTTCAGCGACAGTCGCTGGTGTGGTTTCTGCAGTTTCAGTCACTGTCGTTGCAGGTGTAGGGGATTCTTCAGCAAATACGGTTTGCAAAGGGAGTAAAGTACTTGCCGCAATGACACTTGCAGCAGTGATATTTTTTAAAGTGTGTCGTGCGTTTTTCATAATGAATCTCCTCATTTTGTTTTTAATCTGTTGTCTGGATCAGTCCAAGATAAATTCGTAGGGAATGTCGTACCAAGATTCTTGTGGTTCACCATTTTTCATTGCAGGTTTAAAGGTACATAAGCTGAAAGCCTTGGACGCTGCACGGTCAAGTGAACGGCTGCCACTGGATTTTTTTACTTTGGCATCTTTCACTTTGCCGTCGGTATTCACAAAGACAGAGATCAGCACATTACCTTGCTCTTCATTCATTAATGCATCACGTGGATAATCTGGACGCTTACAGCCAGCTTCGCCTTGAGATACACCGCGTGTAACGCCAGTTGGTTGCGGTGGAGCAGCAGGCGCTGCTGCAACAACTGGGGCTGGTGCAGCCACCGGACTTGGGGATGGTGTTGCTGCAGCTACAGGTGTTGGTTCTGCAACCGGTTGAGTGACTGTTGGTGTAGGCTGTGTTTTCTGTACTGGAACCACTTTTTCTACCGGTTTAACCTCAGGAACCTGTGCCACTTTTTCTACAATTTTAGGTGGCTCAGGTGGGGTTTCTTTTGGTGGCTCAGGTTCAGGCGGCTTAATATCTTGAATAATCATTAGCTCAACTGGCTGTTCCGTTGGTTTAATAATGTCTTTTGCCATACCAGCCATGAGTACCAGGCCAACCAGGATATGCAAAAAAACAACGACCCCAATACCAGTCAGTTTTTTGGCGGAGTTTTTTTCTAAGTCTTCAAACTTTGTGCCCATCATGACTCCTAGAATTTAAGACAAACAGGAAATAGTGCACTGATGAGAAAATTTTTTTAGTTACAGGCAGCATTATTTTTTGTTTGGCTAAAATTAAACGGGGAAAACCGCAAACACCGCTTGGCAGCAGTGTTTGCAAAGTGATTAATTAAAAGAATTTATAAGTACCGCGTAAGAAGTAGCTACGGCCTGTAGGGTCACCATGACGAGGGTCATAGCCATATTGTGCATTGTTGGTTGCATCAGACGCAGGTGGTTCTTTATCAAACATGTTCTTGATCCCTGCAGTCAATTCAAGGTTCTTGAATCCTTTATATGTTCCTGCAAAGTTGTAAACCATCCATGCACCTACATCACGTGTTTCTGAAAAATCTTTATATCCACGGATATATTGTTGCTCCAGCAACATTTTCCAGTTTTCATAAGTCCAGTTTACATTGGCAATGTGTTTCCAGCGAACGACTGCCGGATCATCATAAATACCTACGTGATCTTCCCATTCACCACCTGGCTCTATTTGGTAATCCATTTTGATGACATAAGTCCCATCAATTCCGAAACCAAAACGGCCAGTCGCGGTCATTGGACTTAAATAGTTCAGACTGAGGTCGATCCCTTGAGTTTTTAGGCCACCCATATTTTGTAAGGTCGTATTTAAATACTGGATACGGCCATCTGGTGCATAAACAATCAGGTTGCCATAGCGATCAAGATCATCAAAAATCATATCTGGAGAGACTGTACCGACCAGATCTTCAATTTTAATGTTGTAGTAATCAGCTGTGAAAACCAGGTTCTTGATTGGCTCGTAGACAAAACCGGCAGTATAAGAAGTTGACTCTTCAGGTTGTAAGTCCGGGTTACCGCCTTGTTTACGTTTAAACTGCATACCGCACTGATCGGCAAACTGAAGGTTGTTCGGTGTGCCATCAGCATTACAGAAACGCGGGTTATTGAAAGGTGAACTGGTATAGGTTTCGCTTTGCGGAGAGTTTATTTCCCATAAGCTCGGTGCACGGAAACCTGTGCTATATGAAGTACGGAACATGAGCTCTTTTACCGGCTCCCAACGTAGCGAGGCTTTCGGATTGAAAGAATCGCCAAAGTCGCTATAGTCATCATAACGTGCAGCAAGTTGAGCTTCTAACCCGGCTACGATTGGTATGTGAAATTCAGTAAATATTGCAGTGATATCGCGATCACCTTTACTGATTGGTTTGTCCGGGTCTATACCACTGCCTGGCACCTGACGGACAAGATCGGAATTTATTTTGGCTTCCCAGTCTTGGGTAGTGTAACTACCACCTACGGCAAAACCGACCTCACCTGCAGGCAATTCATAGATAGGACGGCTTAGCGTAAAATCAACAGTAGTTGAATCTAGCGTTGCCTGATTTGTCGGACCTGCGACATCAAAAGTAGACCATTTTCCGGCATCTTCCGGTGCTTGAGGGCCAAATGGGTTGAGTGTACCGTCATTCAGGGCTGCCTGGACTCTACTTTGGTTTAAGTAACCGCTGACGAAATTATCAGTCGCTTCGCCTTTGGCATAAGTTACACCACCGTTGAGGTCCCAGCCGTAGGCTTCACCTTCGATTCCAGCAAAGATCCGGTTGGATTCATTCTCTGATTTAGATACACGGTTGCCAGCCTGGGAACGTAAATAAAGTATTGAGGATGTGCCTGTCAAGCCGGGAATATCTGGAGTGATTCCTTGACCAGGATAGTATTTGCTGCTGTCTGGAATAGTCAGGCTACCACCCCATACATCAGGTGCAATAGAAGTGGTCACTTCGCTTTTAGTGTAAACATATTCCGCGACCGCGTTTAATGAATCGGTAAGTTTTAAGGTACCTTTCGCTAAAGCGGAGAAGGCTTCTTCATCCGGAGTAATACCAATTAATGCCTGTGTATTCAGTAAGCAGCGTGTGCCAGAGATAAACGTATTTGGAGCATTATTACAGTTCTGGTTGATATAAGGGTTAACTATACCCACGCCTGGATTTGAAATATTTGCTGGAAAGCCAGCAGTCGAACCGATCGCCATCCCTAGTTCAGGAATCAGACCGCCGCGGCGGCTGACTTTGCGGTCTTTCGCCATGATCATGTCGGAAGTACGATAATCGATTACCCCATAGACGTTGAATCCTTGCTCGTCCAGATCACCATAGCCACCGAAGATGGAAACATCATATTCATCCCCATTTTTGTGTTCAGGTAATTGAAGTCCGCCAGATATGCCAAAACCTTGGTATTCTTTCTTGAGAATGAAGTTGATTACCCCGGCAATAGCATCTGCACCATACACGGCAGAAGCACCATCGCGTAGCACCTCAATACGTTCAACCATAGCGAGTGGAATAATATTTAAGTTAACTTCAGATGTACTGAAAGGACTGTTGGCCAGACGGCGACCATTTAATAAAATCAGGGTCTTATCGGTACCAATACCACGAAGGTTCGCAGAAGAGCCTGAAGTATTACTTTTACCAATATTCTGGGATACAGCAAAACCGGCCTGATTGGCGCTGACCCTATTCAGTGCTTCCTCAACAGTGGTGACCCCCTGATTCACCAGATCTTCGACTTTAAGTACAGTAATTGGCGATGCACTCTGTGCAGCTACCCCTTTAATAGATGAACCCGTTACTGTCACTTTTTGCACCTTGGTCGGCTGCGTAGCGGAGTTTTCTGGTTCATCGGCTGCATGTGCCAAAGACAAACACATCATACTTAAGCTGAGTGCGCTTAACTTGAGTAGCCTTTTGCTGACGGTTGGAGCCCCCATAGATCCGACCAATTTATTTTTTTTCATCGTAAATTTCACCCTTTTGTTATGTGAAGTAGTGCTGGGTTGATCTAAGCAAGGCGAATGCCAACTTATAAAATTTTATATTTTTATATTTTTAAGTAATTGAAAAATATTGATTTAATTGAATTAGGTTTGAATTTATCGAGCGATATTGAAGAAAAATTAAGAAGTCTGTGTATCGAATCTGAAGAAAGAAGGAAGTGAGACCCCTGTGAAAGCAATAAATAAATATTTAATGAATAAGAAAGTAGTCCAAAAATGAGAGGGAAATTGAATAAAGTTTAATCATGGTGCATAATTTTTACATAAAATATACAATATTTTTTTAAAATAAAATATTTATAATACAAGTGCTTGTGTTTATTTATTGTTTACCTAAAGGTATACAATAGTGCAATAAGATGAAACAGGGTTGAGTTATTTTTGTGCGAAATGAACTTTAGTGAGAATTTTAAGGATAAAAATTTAATTAATGATTCATGGAAAATATTATGTTATTCATAATGTTTTAAATAATTAATAAAAATAAACTTTTTTCAGTTAAAAACAGGAAGAAATCCCTATTTTTTGCAAGGATGGCATGAAATTCGCTTTGTTCAGTTTATTCCATCTGTCCAGCTTTGACCCATCCATTGAAGCAAATATGGGATGATGTATTTAAAACTTCCTATAGCAATAAAACTTCAAGATAAAGAATAGGTACAAATTTGAAATCAGCACTTTTTAGCATGACGATTTTGGCCTTGGCTATGAGCTCGGGGCAAACTGCCTGGGCAAAATCATCTGCACATCCGGATAAAGTTTTAAACCTGGCTTTCGAAGCACCTGATGACGGTTTTGATATGGTCAAAACCTATAATTTTTATAGTGGTAGCGTGGCTGAGGCCATTTTCGAGCCTTTGTTGCGTTATGACTATCTGGCCCGGCCTGCAATTTTGGCTCCGAATACCGCCGAGTCTTTACCCGTGGTTAAACAGGATGGCAAAGTTTATACTTTTAAAATCAAGCCAGGAATTTATTTCAGTCCGGATCCGGCCTTTCAGGGCAAGAAGCGTGAACTGGTTGCTCGGGATTATATTTATTCCATGCAAAGGGTGATGGATCCGAAAAATCATTCGCCTTCTTTTTCCTTTATCGAAGGCAAAATTCTTGGCGCGGATCAAGTTATCCAACAAGCCAAAAAAACGGGCAAATTTAACTATGATGCTCCGATTGCCGGTTTAAAAGCCCTAGATAAATATACCTTACAAATTACCCTGACCCGTTCAGACCTGAACTTTCCTTACATTCTGGCCTATGTCGCTTTTGCTGGTACTGCACGTGAAGTCATCGAACATTATGGCGATCGGGTAGGTCAGCATCCAGTCGGAACAGGGGCATACCAGTTACACAAATATGTGCCGCGTAGCCGCATTGAGTTAACCGCTAATCCAAATTATCGCGGTTTTGTCTGGAACTTTAAGGGGGATGGTTCAGAGTGGGATCAACGGATTGTTAAAGCCATGCAAGGCAAGCAGATGCCGCAAATCGGCAAGGTCAAGATCAGTATCATTGAAGAAGAACAATCACGTTGGCTGGCTTTAAAATCTGGACAATTAGACTATGACAAACTGACTGCAAGTGGCGCTGAACAGGCACTGGAAAATAAGCAGCTGAAAAGTGAATACAAGAAAAAAGGCATCCTGCATTATCCGAATAAAGAACCGGAAATCACCTATACCATCATGAATATGCGTGATCCGGTGATTGGTGGAGACTCACTGGAAAAAATTGCACTACGCCGTGCCATTGCCTTGTCCTATAACCAGAAAGAAGCCATCCAGCAGCTATATAAGGGGCATGCTGTTAAAGCTGAAATGATTCTTCCTGAAGGCGTGGGCGGATATAACCCGAATTATAGAAGCAGTATTGCCTATAACCCATTACTCGCCAATAAACTGCTCGATCGTTTTGGCTACAAGAAAGGCGCCGATGGTTATCGTACCTTGCCTGATGGCAAACCATTGGTTCTGAAAATGAACTCGACCAGCTCAAGTTCTTCCGTTATTTCTGCGGAACTATGGAAAAAGAACCTGGATGCAATCGGAGTAAAAGTTGAATTTAAAGTCAGTAACTTTGCCGACAATTTAAAAGAAGCCACCCAGTGCAAACATATGATGTGGGGTGGCGCCTGGATTGCAGATTATCCGGAAGGGGAAAACTTTGCCCAATTGCTGTATGGCCCAAATGCCCAGCAAGGTAACCTGAGCTGCTATACCTCTAAAGCCTATGACGCGCTGTATCAAACTGCGATGAAACTGCCGCCTCAGCAACGTACTCCATATTATGAGCAGATGAACCGCCAGATGGAGGCAGATAATCCATGGATTTTGCACAATACCCGGGTACGCAACTGGCTGATTCACCCACAGGTACAGGGCTTTAAGGCACATCCGGTGACTAGAGCAGTTTGGCAATATCTGGATATTGAACCTGTTAAAAAATAACTTGAGAAGATTAAGAACCAGTATGAATGTGAATACAAATGCTTTAAAAAAGCTGGCCAGTGGGGTTTTAGTGGCCAGTTTAATGATGGCAGGTGCTGCACCCACATGGGCTGCCAATCCCGCCAATCCGAATAAAGTCTTAAAAACGGTCTTTCCCGCGGCTGAAACCGGTTTCGATCCCGGTTATATCCATGACCGTTATTCGGCCAAGATTAACTCGGCGATTTTCGAAACCTTATATACCTATGATTATCTGGCCTCCCCAGCGAAACTGGTGCCATTGACTGCGGTAGATATGCCTCAAGTCAGTGCAGACGGTTTGACTTATACCATTAAAGTTAAAAAGGGCATTTACTTTGCGGATGATCCGGTCTTTGGCGGTAAAAAACGTGAATTAACCGCCTACGACTATGCCTATTCTCTAAAGCGTCTCTTAGATCCAAAACTTAATTCACCAAATAGCTGGTTGCTGGATGGTCGGATCAAAGGGCTGGAAGCATGGACAGCCATGGCGAAAAAAAATGGCAAAGTCTATGAAAATCCATTTGAAGGTATTCAGACTCCAGATCGCTATACCTTGGTACTCAAGCTGAATAATCCGGATCAGAACTTTCCGATGTTGCTGGCCCACGGTCCAGCTGCCGCAGTTGCACGCGAAGTCATTGAAAAGTATAAAGACAAAGCTGGCTGGGTAATGAGTAAGCCGGTCGGTACAGGGCCTTATGTACTTAGTCGCTGGACACCGGGATCACGCATTATCTTAAAGCCAAATCCGGCTTACCGTGGTTTTGTCTGGAATTATAAAGCCAATAGTGCAGAAGACCAGGCGATTGTCAGTGCGATGCAGGGCAAAAAAATGCCTCAAATCGGCACCATTGATGTGCGTGTCATTGAAGAAGCCCAATCACGGATGTTGTCATTCAAGAAAAATGAACTGGATCTGGTGGAAATCGACGGCGATCTGGTCGTGCAGGCATTGGATGGTGACAAGTTAAAACCTGAGCTGGTCAAGCAAGGCATCAAGCTGTCACGCATGTTGGAGCCATCGATTAACTACCATTATTGGAATATGCAAGATCCGGTAGTAGGTGGCTTTACGCCAGAAAAAATTGCCTTACGTCGTGCGATGGCAATGGCTTTTTCTGTTGAAAATATGATTAGCGTACTCCTTAAAGGAGATGGTGCAAAGCTGCACATGCCTATTCCGCCAGGAGTTGCAGGCTATTCACCCGCTTATAAAACCAGTACGCCCTATTCGGTTAAGGCAGCCAACATGTTGCTGGATCGCTATAACTATAAGATCGGTGCGGATGGCTGGAGGAGAACTCCTGAAGGCAAACCTCTGGTGATTGAACTGATTACGGCCAATACCAGTCGTGGTCAGCAACAGGGCGAATTCTGGAAAAAGACCTTAGATAATATTCATATCAAACTGACCAGTAAGGCCATGCCATTTGCTGAAGGCATTAAGCTGGAAAAGCAATGTAAAACCATGTTTAAAAGCTCTGCATGGATTGCCGACTATCCGGATGCTGACAACTTCATGCAGTTGTTCTATGGCAAAAACGTCAATGTCACCAATAATGCCTGTTTCAAGCATGCGGAATATGACCGTTTATATGAACAGAGTCAGAGCATGCCACCGGGTCCTGAACGGGATCTGGTTTATCGCAAAATGACCCGTATTCTAGAGGTCAATATGCCAACCATGATGCTGTATAGCACCTACCGTAATGCATTAGCGCAACCTCATGTTATTGGACACAAGTCCCATCCGATTCTGTCTACAGAATGGATGTATATCGATATTGATACTAAAAAGTAAGAAAAAGCTGGAGATGATGATGACATTAAAACACTTGAAATTTACCACACTCTGTCTGGCGATGATCGGGGGATCTCAAACCGTCATGGCAGAGACCCAAACCCAGCTTTTGCCTTTATTCAAGGCTGCAGAAATTCCGGCATTGTGCGATGCCAATCTGGATAAAATGCAAAAAGATATCCAGAAATTTGAAAGCCAGAAAATCAAAAATAAGGCTGAAGCCCGTCCTTATCTGGCAGCTTGGGATACATTGCAGGCATCGATTGGTGATTTTGTTTCACCTATCGGTTTATATAGTAATGTCGATCCTGATCCGGCCTTGCGTCAGGCAGCAGATGACTGTGAGCTGAAAATCAGTAAATACCTGACTTCCATGTATCAGAGTCCAAAACTGTATGCCCAGTTCAAGAAACTGAAAGCCACAGATCCGGTCGATGAAAAATTCCTGAAAGATATTCTGAATCAGTTTGAAAAAACCGGGGTACAACTCAGCGCAGAGAAACAGAAGCGTCTGAAGGAAATTATTGAAGAAAGTACCAAACTGGGGCAGGACTATTCCAAGAATGTACGTGATAACCCTGAAAAAGTTGAATTCACTGTTGCAGAGCTGAAAGGTTTACCTGCGAGCTATATCGCCGGTTTAAAGAAAAATGAAAAGGGCAATTATCTGCTCGGCTTCGACTATCCGGAATATCAGCCATTTATGGAGCTGGCAGAGAGTGATGAAGCACGTAAACGCTATCAGACTGCCTATACCCGCCGAGGGACTGAGAAAAACCTCGAATACATGAAAAAGGCCATTGATCTGCGTTATGAACTGGCCCAGCTATTCGATAAAGACAGCTATGCGTATGTTGCCCTAAAAGATCGCATGGCCAAAACTCCAGAAGCAGTCAATAGTTTTCTGGATGAGGTCTATGCCAAAGTTGCGCCATTAGAAAAGCAGGATGTTGAAGAATTACGTCAGTTCAAGGCAGAAACCTTAAAAATTCCGCTGGAAAAAGCAGAAATTGAGCGCTGGAGTCAAGGTTACTGGAGTGAAAAATTGCGTCAGGCCAAATACAAAGTGGATCAGGAAAAACTGCGTGATTATTTCCCGACCGAAGCAGCGCAAAAATGGTTATTTGCCGTATCTTCCGATTTATATGGGATTGAATTCAAGCCGGTAAAAGTCAAAGCCTGGCATGATGAAGTTGAATACTATGCCGTGCATGACAAAGCCACTGGTGAGTTTATGGGCGGACTTTATGTCGATAAATATCCACGTGAAGGCAAATATGGCCATGCTGCAGTCTGGGGCGTTTATGGTGGCAGCCGTTTAAATCATCGCCGTCCGGTCTCTGTTTTGGTGACCAACTTCAACCGTAAAGGTCTGAACAGTAATGAGCTGGAGACTTTTGTACATGAAATGGGTCATGCGCTACACGGAATATTATCGAAGACCCGTTATACCGAGCAGTCAGGTACATCGGTAGAGCGTGACTTTGTTGAAGCACCTTCGCAAATGTATGAAGAGTGGGCGCGCCGTTTCGAGACTTTATCTAAAGTAGCAGACTACTGTGAACCCGCTTGTCCTCGTGTCGATGAAGCCATGACCGAGCGCTTAAAGAATGTGAAAAATTATGGTCGCGGCCTGCATTATGCCCGTCAGACTTTATATGCTCAGTACGACATGGCCCTGCACGGTAAAGATGCGAAAAGTATTGATCCATTAAAACTCTGGCAGGATATGGAAAGTAAAACTGCGTTGGGCTCTGTTCCAGGTCAGCAATTCCCGGGTCAGTTCGGACATTTGATGGGTGGCTATCAGGCGGGTTATTACAGCTATATGTGGTCTGAAGTGCTGGCACTCGATATGTTGTCTGCTTATGGTGACCATCTGATGGATCCAAAAGTCGGCATGCACTATCGCGAGACTGTACTAGCACAAGGCGGACAAAAGCCGGGCGATCAGATGGTTAAGGATTTTCTGGGCCGTGATCCGGACAGCAAAGCTTTCTTTAATGAAATTTCAGGACATTAAGTCAAGGAAGGAAAGCGATGCTGGCATATATTATTCGAAGGATTTGGCAAATGATCCCCACCATGCTGGGGGTGATTCTGCTGATATTCCTGTTATTTAACTGGGTCGGAGGAGATCCGGCCTATATCCTGGCCGGTAAAATGGCCAATGCTGAGCAGATTGAAAACATCCGTCAGCAGCTCGGGGTCGATCAGCCTTATTACGTACAACTGTGGATTTTCATCCAGCAGATTTTGACCTTTGATTATGGCGTGAGCTGGAGTACCGGTGAGTCGGTATCCCAGATTATTACCACGCGTTTGGGGCCATCACTGACCATTTTGATTCCACTCACGATTCTGCAAACGATTGTTTCAATCATTTTGGCACTTGGGGTAGCTTCAGTGCGCGGTTCACTGACTGACCGCATGATCATGATGCTGTGTACCATCGGTATGTCGATCAGTATTCTGGTCTATATCATCGTATTCCAGTACGTCTTGGCTTATGAACTGAGCTGGTTCCCGGTACAGGGCTGGAGCGATAACTTTACTGAAAATTTATTCAAATATGCACTATTGCCAGTATTAATCATGCTGGTGGTGAGTATTGCACCGACTTTACGTCTCTACCGCAGTTTTGTTCTGGATGAAGTCAATCAGGATTATGTCCGTACCGCACGTGCCAAAGGTCTGGGCGAAAGCCGCATTCTGGGCGTGCACGTACTGCGCAATGCTTCGATTCCAATCATTACTGATGTCATGGCGGGACTTCCGGCTTTACTGATCGGTGCTTTCCTGATTGAACGTTTCTTCGGTATTCCTGGCATTGGCCGTGAAGTGATTATCGCAGTTGAACGTTCTGACTTTCCGGTAATTAAAGCGATTACGGTCTATGTTGCGGCTGCGACCATGTTATTTAACCTGATTGCCGATCTGATCTATAAATGGGTCGATCCACGTGTACAGTTGAAGTAGGTGAATTATGCTGAGTGCGATATTTAAAAAAGAGCAACATGCTTCAGCAGTGCCTGAGTCTGCTTCAACCGGATTATGGCAGCTGGCGTTGCGTCGTCTGAAACGTGACCGTATTGCGATGTTCTCCCTATTTGTGGTGCTGTTTTATCTGCTGATGTTGCTGCTTTCCATGACAGGTGTGATTGCCAAGGACTGGAATAAAGAAGTAGCGGTGAGTTATGCACCCCCAAGCTTTATCTATACACCGTCTATGCCTGGAGCGGCAGGTGAAGATCAAAGTACTGAATCTGCCGTAGTACCAGTTAATCCAGTTGATCCTTTAAAAGATGTGATTGCAGAACTGGAAGCAGAAATTGCTGCTGAACAGGGCGCAGGTGTGATTGATTATTATGGTGTAGTCGATCCACTGGCTGAAGATATGAAAGCCATTGATCAGGAATTAGGTGGTCAGTTACTGGATCAGAGCAGTGAATTAAAGCAAAGTCTGTTCTTTGGTGCAGATAAATGGGGGCAGGATGTACTACTGAAAACCATTAAAGGTGCAGAAACTTCGATCTTGGTTGGCCTGATTGCTGCGCTGGTTGCGGTGGTGATTGGTACGGTACTGGGGGCGATTGCCGGTTATTTCGGTGGCTGGGTCGACGATGTGCTGAACTGGTTCTACAATATCTTTACTTCTATTCCTTATCTGTTGCTGGTGTTAGCGATTGCAGCAGTACTGCAACAAAAAGGGATCTTATCGATTATCCTGATTTTGGGTCTGACTGGCTGGACCGGGGTATTCCGCCTGGTTCGTGCGGAATATATGAAGCATACTGCACGTGAATATGTACTGGCGGCTAAAGCCATTGGGGTAAGCAATATGCGCCGTATCTTCGTGCATATTTTCCCGAATGTCAGCCATATCGCTTTGGTTCAAATGTCTATTCTTGCAGTGGCCTTTATTAAGTCCGAAGTGATTCTGAGCTTCCTGGGCTTTGGCGTACCGATTGGGGTAGTGTCATGGGGTAGTATGCTGAATGAAGCGCAAAGCGAGCTGATTTTAGGCAAATGGTGGCAATTGACTGCGGCATCGGTGGCGATGGCGGTACTGGTGACAGCTTTCTCAATGTTTACTGATGCATTACGTGATGCATTAGATCCAAAACTGAAATAGGAGCGCAGCGATGTCTGAAATGAATCCAAGCACAGCACCCGCGTTACTTCGCGTAGATAACTTACGTGTCAGTTTTAAAGGTGAAAATAAACAATATGTGGAAACGGTCAAAGGAATTTCATTTGAAATTCCGGCCAATACCACAGTGGCGTTAGTCGGTGAATCCGGAAGTGGTAAATCTGTGACTTCATTAGCAGTGATGGGACTATTAGCACCTGAGAACTCGAAGGTCGCTGAAGACAGTCAGATCCTGTTTGAAGGTCGGGACTTATTGAAACTTAAGTCGAGTGAAATGCGTCAGATCTGTGGCAAAGAAATTGCCATGATCTTCCAGGAACCGATGTCCTCATTAAATCCGGTGTTTACCGTAGGCATGCAGATTTCTGAAATTCTACGCCTGCATTTGGGCATGAATAAAAAGCAGGCCCGTCAAAGAACACTGGAACTTTTGCAGGAAGTCGGTATTCCTTCACCGGAAACCAAGATTGATGCTTATCCGAGTCAGTTATCTGGCGGACAGCAGCAACGGGTGATGATTGCGATGGCAATTGCCTGTGAGCCGAAACTCTTGATTGCTGATGAACCAACGACGGCATTAGATGTGACTATCCAGAAACAGATTCTGGACCTGCTTGAATCCTTGCGTCAGCGCCGTCAAATGTCGATGTTATTCATCAGTCATGACCTAGCGGTAGTTGGTGAAATTGCGGATCAGGTCATTGTAATGCGTTATGGCGAGATTCGTGAGCAAGGTTCGGTGACAGAAGTCCTGAACAATCCTCAGGATATTTATACCCAAGCCTTGTTGCATTGCCGTCCACAGCTGTCGCACCGTCCTTTGCGTTTGCCGGTGATTAGCGACTTTATGAAACAGGATAGTCTGGCGCATGACCTGCATGCGAACGCTCCGCTACAACAGGAACGTTCCCGTGGTTTAAAAGGTAATGAAGAGATCATTCTCGATGTACGTGATCTGAAAAAATCCTTCTATAGCCGTAAAGGCCTATTTGGCAAAGATGAATTTCAGGCCGTGAAAGGCGTATCTTTTCAGCTGGCTAAAGGCAAAACCTTAGGGCTGGTTGGTGAATCAGGTTCTGGCAAAACCACGATTGGTTTGCTTTTGATGCGTCTACAGCAAGCCACAGGTGGCAAGGCATTGTTTCAGGGCAAAGATATCTTGTCGATGACTGAAAAAGAGTTTACGGCCTATCAGCGTAAAATCCAGATCATTTTCCAGAATCCGTATGCTTCTTTGAATCCGCGTTTTACCGTGGGACAAATCCTGATGGAGCCGATGCAGATTCATCATATTGGCAAGGATGATGCAGAACGTAAACAGATGGCACTTGATTTATTAGAAAGGGTCAGCTTACCGGCTCAGGCCTTCTATCGCTATCCACATGAGTTTTCAGGCGGTCAGCGTCAGCGGATTGCAATTGCACGTTGTCTAACTTTAAAGCCTGAAATCCTGATCTGTGATGAATCAGTGTCCGCACTGGATGTATCCGTACAGGCACAGGTGCTGAATCTATTGCAGGATTTACAGGATGAGTTTGGTCTGAGTTATATCTTTATTTCGCATGATTTATCAGTAGTGAAATATATTGCTGATCAGATCATGGTGCTAAATCATGGTGATCTGGTGGAAATTGCCAACTCAGATGACCTGTATCAGTCTCCGCAACACGACTATACCAAGCGTCTGTTAAGTGCGATTCCTCAGGGTATTCCGCAGTAACTTGCTAAAGCACGAAATAAAAAAATGTCCACATTGCTGGGCATTTTTTTATGACAAGAATTCACTTTTAGGAAATAGAAGGGAGATACCCGCCTTTTATATCGGGTTCTATTGAGAAGACTAGGGATAGATAAAATTAGGTCATTATTATTGTTCCTGCAAAAAAAAGAGCCACCGAAGTGACTCTATCTTTTTCAAAGCCTAGAACTTTTTAAAGCCTTTATTCGCACCATATAAACCGCGTGGTGCATTACCTTCACGGTTTTCGCGGCGGCCAAACTGGTTGTCTTCACGGTTGTCACGACGTGCAAACTGGGTGCCATTCTGGTTTTCACGACGACCAAAGCCTTGATCATCGCGACGTTCACGGTTGTTGTATTGCGGCTGCTGCTCATCGGTATCACGGCGTTGCTGACGCAGGTAACCACCACGGCGCGCTGCCATTGGTTTTTCCTGCATACGCTCATTACGACGTTTCGCCATACCGAATAAGCCGGTACCTTGACGCGGTTTCAGCTCAACTGATTTGGTCAGGTTGTCGATATCCTGTTTATCCAGTTCAATCCAGCGACCTGTACGAAGTTCACGTGGCAGAATCACGGTACCATAACGGGTACGTAATAAACGGCTGACTTTCAGGCCTTGTGATTCAAAGATACGACGAACCTCACGGTTACGACCTTCTTTCACTACCACCTGATACCATCGATTGATCCCGTCACCACCCAGTTCAGAGAA
Organism: Acinetobacter sp. NIOH-H-8; assembly: GCF_046635365.1. Classification (NCBI taxonomy): domain Bacteria; kingdom Pseudomonadati; phylum Pseudomonadota; class Gammaproteobacteria; order Moraxellales; family Moraxellaceae; genus Acinetobacter; species Acinetobacter sp. NIOH-H-8. The sequence goes on along the minus strand of NZ_JBHDVN010000005.1, from coordinate 42,485 downwards.
TGATTCAAACTTCGCAGGACCATCATCTAGCACCACGCCTTTCAGCATGTTGTTTTTTAGTTGAGGAGTCACTTCACCCATGACACGAACCGCATATTCACGTTCGATTTCATTTGATGGGTGCATTAAACGATTCGCTAGTTCACCGTCATTTGTGAACAGTAACAGACCGGTCGAGTTAATATCCAGACGGCCGACCATTACCCAGCGATCGCCTTGAATTGATGGCAGGTTGTCAAATACTGTTGGACGCTGTTCAGGATCATTACGTGAACAGATTTCGCCTTCTGGCTTATAGTAAATCAGGACACGACGACGGATTTCGTCTTCGATCTGGAACTGCACTTTACGACCATCGATGCGAAGCTCATCACCTGGTTCGATTCGTTCACCCACTTGGGCAATCTGCCCATTCACACTCACACGACCTGCGGCAATGACTTCTTCCATATAACGGCGAGAACCCAAACCAACACGTGCAAGCACCTTTTGCAACTTTTCACTCATGACAGCATAACCTTAGAAATAATTATTCAACAGTTCACCTATTTATGACTTCGGTGCATTCGCATCGAGCGCCATAAAAGCTTCCTTGGCATCCTGCAGGGGAGGCAATTGGCCTAAAGAATTTAAGCCAAACGCATTTAAAAATTGTGGCGTTGTCACTAACAACGCAGGTCTTCCAGGGAGTTCACGAAAGCCGGATTCTTTAATCCAGTTCCAGTCAAACAGCGTACGCAAAATCTGACTGTTATTCGTGACACCACGAATTTGTTCAATATCAGCTCGGGTCACTGGCTGATGATAAGCAATCACCGCAAGCATCTCCAGTAATGAAGGTGACAGGCGTGTCGGTCGCTCAGGCCAGGTCTGTGCAATAATATTACGATATTTTACACGCACTTGAAAACGGTAACCTTGCACAGTTTCAACCAGTTCAATAGAACGGCCATGCATCAGCATGGAAAGTTGCTGTAAATACTGGCGCAGCTCCTGCTTACTATAGCGATCCTGAAATGCTTCTTTCAGTCGAGCTAAGGAAACAGGGGAATCACTGGCAAAAATAATCGCTTCCAGCTGCATCAGAATTTCATGCAGATTATCTTCCGCAGACAAGGAGGTATTGTGTTCTGTGGTCATGCGTGTGCTCCTTGAATTGCGAGCGGTGCCTCAATGCCTGAGGCAATAATTTGAATTTTTTGCTGGCGGGTGAGTTCCAACACGGCCATAAAGGTCACGACTACACCCATGCGTCCCTGACTTGGCTTGAGTAAATGATCAAAAGACAAGACTTCACCGGATTCCAGACAGCTTTCAATATAGGCAATCCGTTCTTCCAGTAATACCGGTTCTTGTTGTACTTGATGAATGACCGGTTCAGGGCGGTTAAAGACACAAAGCAAGGCATCGCGCAGCAGATCAGCACTATGACCTTCATTGGGCTGGATAAACTCGCCTAAGTGCACATTGGTCTGAAAGGTATCACGTTCCAGAATCGTCATCTGACCCAGACGTTCCGCAGCCTGCTTAATCCGTAAATAATTTTCCAGACGCTCAATCAGATCCTGTTTCGGATCCTGTTCAACCGCAGCCGCGCTTTTCGGTTTAGGCAGCAATAAACGAGATTTGAGATCGGCTAGCAAGGCTGCCATCACCATATAATCTGCGGTCAATTCAATATTCAGGGATTTCATTGCATCCATATAGGACAGATATTGGGAGGCAATCGGCGCGATATCAACCTGCAACAGGTCAAAACCATTTTTCTGGATCAGGTAGATTAAAAAGTCGAGGGGGCCTTCAAAATGTTCTAACAGAATTTCAAACGCTGCTGGAGGAATATACAGATCCTCTGGAATCGTATTTTGCCATTCATCCAGAACCCGGATGTTTGGAGCAGATTCCATAGCGTTATGGGGCATTTGAGTCATTACAATTATAAGCCACGCGAATTTTCAAAGGCATGAAATGGCTTATTCCCCGAGCTCTTGTCAGGAGAAAAAGCACATAATTTAGTAGTTGGCATTGTACTGGAAAATTGTCGTTAAATAAAATAGATATGCATTCAAAAGCAAAAAAACCATATTTATTTTAGGAGAAATTTTATTTTTTTAATTTGGTAAAATGCACAAGTCTGATATTAAACAGCATATTAGCTAAAATTAAATACAATATAGTCTGGGTGGCTTAAGAAACTGTAACTTCATATAGAAAATTTTTAAAAGATTCTCAACACCTATTAAATAGTGACTGAGTTAAAGCTCCTCAGGAAATATGTGATAAAAATAAGAAAAAACAGTTATCTATCGCCTAAAAAATAAACTAATATAGCCAAAAAAATATTGATAAATAACAATCATAGATCAGGTTAATTATAAAAATGCCAATCATACTTGTGTTAATCGGCGTCATCGGCTTAGGGGTATTCTGGGGCTATCCTCAATATCAGCTCATGCAGCTTGAAAATGAAATGCGTACCAATCTGAAGTCTGGCGGCTTTTCCAGCTTTGTCGAGCAGGCCAAACCAGTGATGCAGGCCATGAAACTGGATTTTAGCGTACTGGACCAGTATCCTCATATTCGTTTCTATATGCGTAATACGCTTTATACGGGCAAAGATTTACCCGACGGTGTTACTGCAATGGTCAAAACTATGAGCTGTAATTCTATTGATTCTTTTAGGACTATGGAATCCACAGCCCGGACTGCGTTATTGAATGTGCTTGAAGAGGATCAAATCACTTTTCATGTTTCAGTCAAAAACAGGTTTGGTGCTGAACTTGCAACTCATCAGCAAAAACTGTCGGAATGTCCAAACTTCTTGCAGTTAAAACATTATAAAGAAGGTGATCCGTTACCCCCAATGCCAAGTTTGAATAATCAGGTTCCTTCGGTTGCACCAGCGGTCAGTACATCTACTCAGGAGCGTGCAGCGAGCTATTAAATCCTGGCATGCGTGATAAGGTTATTTTAATTCTGCTCTCGCAATACATATTCGATGATACGTTGGCAGGTAGCTGCCAGACAAACATTGCTTGTTGAATAAACTTGTAGAAGTTTTCTTGCCATCGCGATCTCAAGAAAGTATGAGTATTCAATATTGTTGATATTCAGATTTAATTCTGGCTTGGAATTTTTATCGATAGATATTGCCTTGGATTCCAGTGTCCAAGGCAATTCAGCATAGATCAGATGATCGGCAGGAAATTCATTCAGGTTCAGGAGGATATAAAACAAATCCATTTTATTTTCTTCTGAGACTTCATTAGAAGCAGCTTTATTTATTCAAAAGCACTGACATCACCAACACCACGACGAATCACTTCAGGCTGATCTCCTGATAAATCCACAATAGAAGTCGTACTTAATGTGCCTAGTCCACTGTCGATAAACACATCAATACGCTTACCAAGCTGCATTTCAATGTCATAAGGATCATCTAAAGGATCCGTCTGGTCTGGCAGGATGAGCGTTGAAGTGAGCAGCGGTTCGCCCAGCTCTTGAAGCAGCATCTGACACACAGGATTGGTAGGGATACGCAAACCAATGGTTTTTTTCTTTGGATGCATTAAACGTTTAGGCACTTCGCTGGTTGCCGGAAGAATAAACGTGGTCACAGCAGGTGTATTATTTTTCAGCAAACGATAGACGGCATTGTCGACTTTGGCATAAGTCGCAAGATCGGATAAGTCACAGCAGATAATGGCATATTGGTGCTTAGGTCCTAGACCACGAATCTGTGCGATTCGCTCCATCGCATGTTTATTCCCGATCTGGCAGCCAATCGCATAGGCTGCATCGGTCGGATAAACCACAACATCACCGGCACGAATACGTTCTACTGCCTGACTGATCAGACGAGCTTGCGGATTATCCGGGTGTACACGTAAATGCAGCATAAATATTCCTCCCAACCTGCCTTAAACTTATTATGAAATGCCTTTGTATAAAGTAACAATGACAAACAGGTAGATTTGTGTAATTTAATCAAGCATTTCACGTTGAAATTCATCAGATTGTAAACTTTTGCCCGCACGGGTGCAGACACAGATACAATCAATGAAACGTTTGGCATCACGTGGCAGTTTGGCTTCACCACTAAAATAGCGTTGTACCTGAGCATAAACATTATCTTTAAAGCTGGAGCCATCGCCACCATAGCCGGTTAAATTGTCCAGGGACACACGGAACTTACGGCCAAATGCTTTGGAAAACATCCATTCAATCGCTTGTGGCTTGATTTCGACCTGCTCAAATAATGCTTGCTGTTCCTTGGTGCGACCATCTGGCGCATACCAATAACCTAGATCTGGTAGCAGACGGCGCTTATCACCGGCAATCGTCCAGTGACTGATTTCATGCAGGGCACTATTAAAGAAGCCATGCGCAAACTGGATCCGGGCAGGGCTATCTTTTGTTGCCGGGAAATACTCCGGTTCAAACTCACCACGGACTAAAGTGACATTTAGGTGGGAAAACCAGTGATTAAAGTGTAAGATGAGCCAATCAACCTGTTCCGCTTCTGAGGATAAATTCGCCCACGGTAAGCGTTGCACTTGCTGTAGTGAGCTGTCAGAATCGGAGGTTGAAAGTGTGCTAACGAGTGATGAAACATTCACTTCTGTTTGCGGCTGCAACAGATGCATGACTGAAATTACCCAATTGGTCTGTCTAAAAATAAGTACAAAATTGTATCTTAATCTTTGACAGAGTTCTGATGAATTTGTAGAATTGCCGCCTTAATTATGTCAGCAAATACCTTTCCGGCACAGATTGAGCCGTTTAAATGGGCTGAACAGGGCTTTAAATGGTCAGGTCAACTGCCTTTATCCCGCTTTGTTCGTATTGCTCGTGAAGCTGTTGGATCAATTGATGATCAATTGATTAACATAGACTGTAAGCTATCAATGGATGCCTATCATCGCATTGCATGGTTGGATGGTCATGTTGAAACGAAAGTTCCAATGGAATGCCAGCGTTGTCTGGAGACCGTTGAAATCGAACTCGTTTCAGATTTTCATCTAGCTCTTGTGGATGATGAGTCACTGATAGAGCGCTTGGATGAGGATGCTGATTTCATCGTCTTAGGTGAAAGTGAAGCAACGACGAAAGGTTCATATGATGCACCTGCCACCGCTGACTTACTCGCACTGATAGAAGATGAATTGTTATTGTTGATGCCGCTGTCTCCTAAGCATGACGTTTGTGAGCATAAGCATCAACCTGCCGCAGAAGAAGTTGTTGAAGAAAAACGGGATAATCCGTTTGAAGTTTTGGCAGCTTTGAAGGGTAAACTTAACTAATTTTTGTGTTATACTCATGCGTATAAGACAATCGAATTTGTTCTGATCCATTTTTTCGATATTTGTAAGGAGCCATCATGGCCGTTCAGCAAAACCGTAAAAGTCGCTCTCGCCGTGACATGCGCCGTTCACATGACGCTTTAACTGAGAATGCATTAACTGTAGACCAAACTACTGGTGAAACTCATCGTCGTCACCACGTATCTAAAGATGGTATCTACCGTGGTCGTCAATTATTCGCTAAAGCATCTGCTGAATAATTGATGATGTATTAAGCGTTAAAGCTTAGTAGAAAAAATGGGAGCGTTAAGCTCCCTTTTTTTATGCCTGATTTTATACATAGGTTTTGTGGTCATCATGTGAAGTCGCGGTTTTTGTTGTATTTGGCAATTACCCAAGCCAAAATTACGTGTTAAATTGCGCTCCACAATGGGTAAGGTGATCTGATCGGCCAATTTTTAGGTCTAAGAAAAGATTCGCACCTCTTGAATGAAAGGATTTTATTTATGTCTGCTAAACAACTCGAACAAGCAGCTCAAGCAACTAAAACTGCATTTGTGTTCCCAGGTCAGGGTTCACAAAAAGTCGGCATGCTCGCTGAACTTGCAGAACAGTTTAGTGGTATCCGCGATACATTTGCTGAAGCATCTGAAGCGGTGGGTTTTGATCTGTGGCAGATTGCACAGACGGGTGAAGGTCTGGATCAAACCGAATTTACTCAACCGGTACTATTAACAGCATCCATTGCTTTATGGCGTGTATGGTTAGAGTTGGGTGGGGTAGCACCAAAATATATGGCGGGCCATTCACTCGGTGAATATAGCGCGTTAGTTGCAGCGGGTGCTTTAAGTCTGGGTGATGCAGTCAAGCTGGTGAACCTGCGTGGTAAGTTGATGCAAACTGCTGTACCTCAAGGCGTAGGTGCAATGGCGGCGATTCTGGGTCTGGATGATGCCAAAGTGATCGAGCTTTGTGCACAAGCAACAGCAGCAGGCGAAGGTTCAGTTGAAGCAGCCAACTATAATGCTCAGGGGCAAGTCGTAGTTGCCGGTAATAAAGAACGTGTAGAAGCCGTGATGGCACTGGCGAAAGAAAATGGCGGTAAAGCGATTGCACTGCCAGTTTCAGTTCCTTCACATTGTTCACTGATGAAACCTGCCGCTGAGCAGTTCGCAACAGCTTTGGAACAAACTGCCATTGAGATGCCACGCATACCTGTATTACAAAATGTAGGCGCAAAAGCAGCTGCGGACGTGACTGAACTTCGTCAGGCTTTGACTGAGCAGCTGTATGAGTCAGTACAATGGACTAAAACACTACAATTCCTTCAAGATGAAGGCGTTGAGTACATTGTAGAATGTGGCCCAGGTAATGTACTGGCCAATATGGCAAAACGTTTACCGAATATCGAAAAAGCACTTCCATTAGATACTCAATCTCGTCTGGAAGATGCGCTTAACACCGTATTGGTGGCAGAAGGGAAAATTGCATGACACAGGAACGTAAAGTTGCCTTGGTGACAGGTGCAAGCCGCGGCATTGGTGCTGCAATTGCACAACAATTAATTCAAGACGGTTATTTTGTCGTAGGTACTGCGACTTCTGAAGCGGGTGCAGAGAAACTTAACGCACAATTTGCTGAAAATGGTGCCGGTAAAGTTCTAGATGTACGTGATGGTGCTGCGATTGATGCACTGGTCAGCGATATTGAGCAAAACTATGGTCCTGTGCTGGTACTGGTGAATAATGCCGGTATTACCAAAGACAACCTGTTATTACGCATGTCGGAAGACGACTGGGATGATATTTTAAACATCCATCTGAAAGCCGTTTATCGTTTATCTAAACGTGTGCTGAAAGGTATGACTAAGGCACGTTTCGGCCGTATCATTAATATCAGTTCTGTGGTGGCGCATTTTGCTAACCCAGGTCAGGCGAACTATTCAGCTGCCAAAGCAGGTATTGAGGCGTTTGGTCGCAGTCTGGCTAAAGAAATGGGTAGTCGTCAGATTACAGTCAATGCTGTTGCACCTGGCTTTATCGCAACTGAAATGACTGAACAGTTAAGTGAAGAAATTCGCAAAAAAATGAGTGATCAAGTGGCTTTAAACCGTTTAGGTGATCCACAAGATATCGCTAATGCCGTAAGTTTCCTGGCATCGGACAAAGCCAGTTACATTACAGGTACAGTCATTCACGTTAATGGTGGTTTATACATGAGCTAAACGGCACATGTATTAACTTTCCAAATTTTATAGATTCAATTAAACTAACGGCATTAAAAACGCCACAAGCAATGAGGAGAATTCCTGTGAGCGATATCGAACAACGCGTTAAACAAGCGGTTGCAGAACAACTTGGTATCAAAGTCGAAGAGATTAAAAACGAAGCATCTTTCATGGATGACTTAGGTGCTGACTCTCTAGACCTAGTTGAACTTGTTATGTCTTTCGAAAATGACTTCGACATCACTATTCCTGATGAAGATTCTAACGAAATCACAACTGTTCAATCTGCTATTGACTATGTTACTAAAAAACTTGGTTAATGCTGATTTTCAGCTTTGCTGAACCTAAAAACCACCGCAAGGTGGTTTTTTTGTGCCTGTAGAATAGATATAGGGTGATCTTACAATCGATAACCTTTTGCTTACCAATGACTAACTTTGTATCTGCTGCTTTCCTTGTACAAATAAGAATGATCTGATGAATAACAAGAATGGAGTCCACTATGGGTCTTTTTGATTTTGTAAAAGGCATTGGTAAAAAGAACACTGCAGCTGCGGAGCCACAACAAACACCGGCAGCAACTCAACAGGCACCTGCCGCTGCACCTAAAGCAGCATCGGCTGAACCTTCTGCACAGGAAATAGCGAACAAATTATTAGGCCATGTTAAAAGCCTAGGACTGCCAATTACAGGATTGTCGATCAGCTATAACTCAACCTCAGATCTGGCAACCGTACGCGGACAGGTACAAAGTCAGGCGGATCGTGAAAAGATTATTTTAGCAGTAGGAAATGTTGATCATGTCGCTAAAGTGGATGACCAGCTGACTGTGGCGAATCCGGAACCTGAAAGCAAGTTCTATACGGTTAAATCAGGTGATACCTTATCTAAAATTTCGAAAGAATTTTATGGTGATGCCAACCAGTACAACAAGATTTTCGAGGCAAATCGCCCTTTACTGAAAAATGCGGATGATATTTTCCCGGGTCAGGTACTACGTATTCCTGCCTAGTTTTAGATAATCATCAATATAAATTAATAAAATTTTATTTTAAACTTATCTAATTCAGATAAACGGTTCACAACAAAGCCCCTTATGGGGTTTTGTTGTATCTACCACTTGAACCCTTGTCAGAATTAGATTCCTACATCCAGATATGAACTTTCCTTTACTTCTTCCATAACCACATAACTATGTGAGGAAGCAGAAGAGGGGAGCTTTTTTAATAAATCCCCAAGCAGACGCCGGTAAGCACTCATTTCCTTTAGGCGTGCTTTCACCAGATAATCAAAATCTCCCGAGATCAGATGACATTCCAGTACTTCAGGAATTTCACTTAAGTCACGCGCGACCTGTTCAAATACATCGCCCGATTTGGCAGAAAGTTTGATTTCCAGAAACACCAGCAGGTTCTTTTCCAGCTTTTCCGGATTGAGTCGGGCATGGTAACCCATGATGATTCCATCGCGTTCCAGTCGCTTGACCCGCTCGGAACAGGGTGTGGTAGATAGGTTGACCCGGGAAGCGAGTTCACTGATTGCAATGCGTCCATCGCGCTGCAGGATATCTAAAATCATGCGATCAATGCGGTCTAATTTACGCATCTATTATTCCCTTAATTTTTAAAAATGACGCGAAAAATCTAGTGAATTTGCTGAATATATCAGTTTAAAACAGTGAAATTCACTATTGATCCAAAAATATACTGGTGAAATAAACTATAAATGTCATTGAGGGTAATGTCATGCGCGTAATTGTATTAGGTGGTGGTGTCATTGGTGTAACAAGTGCCTACTATCTTGCGCAGCAGGGAGCAGAAGTGACTGTCCTTGACCGTCAGGCAGGTCCGGCTGAAGAAACCAGTTTTGGTAATGCAGGCCAGATTTCTCCTGGTTATTCGACACCGTGGGCAGCACCTGGCATTCCATTTAAAGCAGTGAAGTGGATGTTTCAGCATCATGCACCATTGGCGATTAATGTCGATGGTAGTCTGTGGCAGTTACAGTGGATGGCTCAGATGCTGAAAAACTGTAATGCTCAGCATTATGCAGTGAATAAAGAACGTATGGTGCGGGTCGCTGAATATAGCCGTGACTGTTTACGTAATCTACGTCGTGATATCGGCATCTCTTATGAAAACCGTTCTAAAGGAACGTTGCAGATTTTCCGTAAGGAAGCACAGCTCGATGCAGTGCAACGTGATATCGAAGTGCTGAAAGAAACCGGCGTGGATTTTGAGTTGCTGGATCGTGAGCAGCTAGCCAAAGTTGAACCGGCACTGGCAGAAGCTAAAGATAAACTGGTGGGTGGTTTGCATCTGCCAAATGATGAAACCGGTGATTGCTACCTGTTCACCAATGCACTGGCCAATTACGCCAAAGGCATGGGCGTACAATTCAAGTTTAACCAGCATGTTGAAAAACTGCTATTTGAAGGCGACCAGATTAAAGGTGTACTGGTCAATGGTCAGGTGTTGACCGCAGATAGATATGTGCTGGCTTTCGGCAGCTATTCCCGTGATTTTCTGAAGCCGTTACACCTGGATCTGCCGGTGTATCCAGTCAAAGGTTATTCATTGACCATTCCAATTGTGGATCAGACTCATGCACCACAATCGACTGTGCTGGATGAAACTTACAAGATTGCATTGACTCGTTTTGATCAGCGTATCCGTGTCGGTGGTATGGCAGAGCTAACAGGCTTTAATTTGGGCCTGAATGAGGATCGCCGTGCAACCTTGGAAATGGTCACTCGTGACCTGTTCCCGGGTGGTGACATGGCGCAGGCCAGTTTCTGGACCGGCTTACGTCCAATGACTCCAGATAGCACACCAATTATTGGACCGACACGCTTTAACAATCTGTTCCTGAATACCGGACACGGTACGCTCGGCTGGACCATGGCATGTGGCTCAGGAAAGCTGATCAGTGATTTGGTGCTGGGTCAAGCACCTGAAATTAGTACTGAAGGCTTGTCGCTGAATCGTTATCAGCAGGTTGCTTAAGCTTTTAAGGATTATCAGTTTCAGGGAAGAAATTTATGCCACGTCCAATACACGCGGTTATTCATCAACAAGCATTGCAACATAACCTGCAAGTTGCACGTTCCTGCGCACCTCAAAGTCAGGTCTTTGCAGTGGTTAAAGCTGATGCCTATGGGCACGGCATAGAGCGGGTTTATGCCGCATTAAAAAGTGCCGATGGTTTTGCCTTTCTGGATCTTACTGAAGGAAAGCGTTTGCGTGCCTTGGGCTGTGACAAGCCCTTATTGTTGCTGGAAGGCATTTTTGGCCTTGAAGATTTGTTCGACTGCGCCAAGTATGAGATGGGTTTTGCAATTCATGCCCAGCATCAACTGGAATGGTTAAAAACCTTTGTCCAATTACAGCCAGACGTACAGTTTGATGTCTTTTTAAAAATGAATAGCGGAATGAACCGGCTCGGTTTTTTACCTGAGCAGTATTCTTCCGCTTTTCAGGAATTAAAAAATATTCAGCAAGTACGCTCTATCAGTCATATGACACATTTTTCCGATGCGGATGGCATGCGACTTGGACAGGAAGGTATTGAACATCAACAACTGGTCTTTATCGAAACCATTCAAAATCTGCCGGGCAAAACCTCACTCAGTAATAGTGCTGCCATTCTGCGTCATCATCAGCATATACAGTCAGACATTGTACGTAGCGGCATCATGCTTTACGGCAGTTCACCTGACTATCCCACCCATACGATTGATCACTGGAACTTAAAGCCGACCATGAGTCTGCGTAGCGAACTGATCGCAATTCAGCAGGTTCGGGCAGGAGATAGCATCGGTTATGGCTCTACTTTTATAGTTGGGCAGGATATGCAGATTGGAATTGTGGCCTGTGGTTATGCGGATGGTTATCAGCGAATCACACAAACTGGAACACCAGTTTTGGTAGATGGGATTCGAACCCAAACGATCGGTCGCGTTAGTATGGATATGCTGGCAGTTGATCTGGATTCTGTCCCGGATGCACAGATTGGTAGCGAAGTTGTGCTGTGGGGACAATCCATTCACGGCACAGTATTACCGATTGATGAAGTAGCCGCGGGTTCGGGTACGGTTGGCTATGAGCTGATGTGTGCCATAACCCAACGTGTGCCCGTGCAGATTGAAAGTTTAAGATTAAACAAATATTAGAAATAAGAGAGGATAAAATTATGACGGAACATATAGATATTCAGCGTTTGAACAGCAATCGGGTGATGAGTGCTGTCACCATTCACAATCAAACCGTGTATTTATCAGGGCAGGTGCCGGACAGCACCAGTCTGGATATTCGTGGTCAAACGCTTGAAGTGCTTATGAAGATTGATCAACTCCTTAAACTGGCAGGTACAGACAAAAGCCGTCTGTTATCTGCACAGCTCTTTGTTAAAAACCTGGAAGACTTTCAAACCGTCAATGCGCTCTGGATTGAATGGCTCGAGGGATGTGGTACACCAGCACGCGCAACCATTCAGGCGGATTTGGTGAATCCCGCCTGGTTAATTGAAATTGCAGTGATTGCAGCGCTCCCTTAAGTTGTTTCAGATTTTTATATCTCCCAACTTGATTTTGTAAGCACATCTGGCCTGATCATTTAATTCATTAAATGAAACTGCATCTGTAATCAGGATTTCAGGAAGAAATCCGATCAGATGAGCGAGGGCCTGATGTGAAAAAGGAACCGAATATGAATACAGCCTCTTCTAAAGATGATGCATCATCATCTCCCCATGAATTACAGCGAAAGCTCTCTAACCGCCATTTGCAGTTAATTGCCATTGGTGGTGCCATTGGCACAGGCCTGTTTATGGGTTCTGGTAAAACGATTGCACTGGCAGGGCCTTCAATCTTGTTTATCTACATGATTATTGGAGCCATGTTCTTTTTCCTGATGCGTGCATTAGGGGAAATCCTGTTATCTAATCTGCACTATAAATCCTTCATTGATATGGCGCATGACCTGATTGGTCCGGGGGCTGGCTATTATATTGGCTGGTCTTACTGGCTGGGCTGGATTCTGGTCGGCATTGCTGACTTAGCGGCAATTATCAATTATCTGAATTTCTGGCTGCCGCCCGACATGACCTTTACACCCATGGGGCAGGCCATGATCAGTGCTGGCTGTGTATTGCTGGTACTGGGAATTAACCTGCTGACCGTGAAGCTGTTTGGTGAAATCGAGTTTTGGTTCGCCCTGATTAAAATTCTGGCGATTCTGGGCCTGATTGTGATTGGCGGATATATGATCTTCAGCGACTTCCAGGCACAAAGTGGATCGGCTGCCAGCCTGACCAATGTCTGGGCCTATGATGGTATGTTCCCTAAGGGCACAATGGGCTTTCTGGCTGGTTTTCAGATTGCGATGTTTGCTTTTGTGGGGGTAGAGCTGCTGGGTACGATGGCGGCTGAAACCAAGGATCCGGAAAAGAACTTGCCTAAAGCAGTGAATGCGATTCCTACACGGATCATCTTGTTCTATGTATTGTCTCTGCTGGTGATTATGTCTGTAACGCCGTGGGTAGAAATTCCTGCTGATCAAAGTCCTTTTGTGACTCTTTTCTTGCATGCGGGTATTCCCGTATCAGCCATTATCATGAATCTGGTGGTGCTGTCTTCTGTAATGTCTTCCATGAACAGTGGCGTGTTCTCTACCAGCCGGATGCTGTTTGGTCTGGCACGTGATGGTCAGGCACCCCAGGCTTTGGCTGAGCTTTCAAGTCGTGCAGTTCCGGCTAAAGGTCTGTTATTTTCTTGTGCCTTTATTATGGCGGGTGCAGCTTTCCAGTATTTTGTGCCGAACACGATGGAAGCCTTTACGCTGGCCAGCTCACTCTGTGTGATTCTATTTATCAGTATCTGGGGGCTGATTATGGTGTGTTATATCCGTTACCGTAAACAGCAACCTGAAAAACATGCCACTTCGACCTTCAAGATGCCGGGCGGAATCTGGATGTCCTATCTGGTGTTGATCTTCTTGTTCTTTGCCTTAGTTATTTTAAGTCTGGAAGCAGATACCATGAAGGCACTGATGATTAGTCCGCTGTGGTTGGTGATTCTGTTTACTACCTATCATACTTTGTATAAACCACGTCTTCGTAAACGTCAGCAAATTCTCTCCGGAGAATAAAGTGCAGACATAAAAAATCCCCGATCAATCGGGGATTTTTTATTTTAGGGAATTTTAGAAAGTAGGTTTTACCACCACTAAAATCACCACAGCAAATAAAATCAGCGTTGGCATTTCATTAAAGAAGCGCCAGAACTTGTGTGACTTGTAATGGGCATTTTCCATCAGTTTCTTACGATAATAACCACATACCAAATGGTAAATGACTAGCAAGCCAACCAAGCCGACTTTCAGATAGAACCATAAGGCTTCATGGTAATGACGCGTTGCATCACCCCAATCGACTAGAAAGTGTGCTGTGATCAGCGTGGCGACCATAGCTGGCCACATAATCCCGCGATACAGCTTGCGTTCCATAATTTCAAAGCGTTGATGACTTACGACATCTTCACTCATGGCATGGTAGACATAAAGCCGTGGCAGATAGAACAAAGCAGCGAACCAGCAAACCACAGCAATAATATGTAATGCTTTTACCCACAAGAAAGCATCAGAAGGAGCATCCATCAAGTCACCCTAAAATGGGCGGCTTAGCCTTCCCATTTTTTGAAAACGAGACAAGCATTTACGCCGCCGAAACCGAAACTGTTACTCATCACAGTATTCAATTTTGCGTCACGTTTTTCAAGTACGATATCAAATGGTTTTGCGCCTTCATCCAGTTCAGTCACATTGATGTTTGGTGCAATAAAGTCATTTTGCATCATCAGGATAGAGTAGATCGCTTCCTGTACACCTGCAGCACCCAGGCTGTGACCTGTCATAGATTTAGTCGAGCTGAGTGGAGGAACCTGACCTTCACCGAAGGCACGTGCCATAGCTTTAAGTTCAGTAACATCACCTGCTGGGGTAGAAGTACCATGTGTATTCACATAGTCAATTTTATCTACACCATGCTGTTTGGCTTCTTCTAGAGCCATCAGGATACAACGTGTTGCACCTTCGCCAGATGGAGCAACCATGTCAGCACCATCAGAGTTAGCTGCATAAGCTACAACCTCAGCCAGAATATTCGCGCCACGTGCCTGAGCATGTTCCAGTGACTCAAGCACCACGAAACCGCCACCGCCAGCAATCACGAAACCGTCACGGTCTGCTGAATATGGACGAGAAGCTGTTTCAGGTGTGTCGTTGTATTTAGAGCACAGTGCACCCATCGCATCAAATAGCAGGCTTTGAGACCAGTGATCTTCTTCACCACCACCGGCAAGCATTAAATCCTGTTTACCCAGTTGGATCAGGTTATAAGCATAACCAATTGCATCGGCAGAAGTTGCACAAGCGCTAGTAATCGAGTGGGCAATCCCTTGTAATTTGAATGCCACACCGACGTTTGCTGTAATGGTATTCGACATGTTACGTGGTACGAAGAATGGACCAACTTTGCGTGCGCCTTTTTCTTCCAGCAATTTTGTCATTTCTACTACAGAAGCTGTCGAGTTGCCACCTGAACCACCCGCAATACCATAACGTGGATTATTCGCCAGATCTTCCTGTTTTAAGCCAGCGTGTTCAACAGCAGCCACAGCAGCATTGTAGGCATACATTGCACACACGCCCATAAAGCGTTTCAGCTTACGGTCAATGCCATCAAAATCCTGTTCAGCAGCAGCGCTAACATGGCTCTTGAAATTCAGTTCAGCATAAGTCGGATTAAAACGTGTTCCTGAAATCCCGTTTTGTAAAGAGTGATTCACATCCTCTAATGTATTACCAATGCACGAGTTAATACCCATACCAGTGATGACAACACGTTTCATCTACAGATCCTTATAGTTTATCTCTGGGGCAGCGGGAGATATTTGGCGTTGATAAGACAGCAAAATATAGCGCTGACCCCTATTTCACAATGCAGAACATCATAGCAGAAAGATTTTTGAAATCTTATGGCAAATGTTATGCCGTGTGACAGTAGGTTGAGTTTATAAAGTACTGTGTAGAGCTTTTACTAAATGAAACAGAATAAGGTTGAGATAAATGCTGACTACACCTAGTATTTATACCAAATACAAGCACGTGCATGCTGAGGTAAAAATGGTAAATGCTAATAATAAACAATCTAATGGTCTGATTTCGAATGCCTTTGGAGTGGCGAAAAAGTTCAGTTCAACAGGTTTGGAACTGTTAAATCATGTTGCACCAGATTCTGTGACTAAAACCTTCAATACCGATCATGCTGTTGATGGCTCGGCAAAAGTCAAAAGCCCTTTTGCTTCAAAAAAATATGAAAATCCTAAAGACATGCTACGCGAACATCTTCCCAATGTTTCCCGTCAGCTGCTGGGCCGTCGTTTTAATACCGTGAATAATGTCGCGCATTTTGTTTCTCCCCAGCTGGCCGACAAAGTATCTGACTACTTTTATAATCACCTGAATCAATTCAGTAACCAGATGAGTTCGGTTGATGCCATTCTGAATGAAGCAGGGGCGAAGGATCTAGAAGAATTAACTCAGGATACTACGCGTTCACAACGCATTTCTCAGGCGTTTGCCGAACAAAATAAATGGATGGCGACAGTACAAGGTGCTGTAAGTGGCGTCACTGGGGTATTGGGAACTGCGATTGATATTCCAGCTTCTTTATTGATGGCACTGCGTACCATCTATCAAGTAGGACGTTCTTATGGTTTTGATCTGAGCAAGGAAGATGATCAGGAAATCGTACAGCATATCTTTAGACAAATTGATCTCAGTCTGATTGCAGAAAAACAAGCACTCTTAATGGGGCTTAAAGCGCTGAGCAGTACCTTAAAGACACATGACCTGTCCCAGCTACAGACCATGCTCGGGTCAAGCAATGATATAGAAACACTGAAAAAATGGCTCAGTAATCAGGATGGCAGCATGAAGTGGGAATGGATGAACCATTTTCCGAAACTGTCTTTATTAGAGCAGCTAACCAAACTGACTCCATTGGCAAGTGCAGGGATTGGCGCAGTCTATAGTCATCGCTTTGTGAATGATGTGAACCAGAAAGCTCAAGAAGTATTCTCGCATGCCCGTCAGTATCTACAGCAGCATCAGGATCTAGGTTTGTCGCCATATGCTGCCTATGAAAAAGCCGTTGACCTGCTCCAGCAGGCAGCCCCTAAGCTGATGGAAAATCTTGACCATTTGGCAGCGGATAAAGATAAGCCAATTCTGGATAAAGAAATCCCAATTGAAGGCAATCAAACCATCAAGCAGGTCAAACTGGTTAAGAAGGATCAGGAAAGTTTAAGCCCGGAAGAAGCTGAAGTGAAAAAAGATGAAAAAGTCAGTGAAGGCCTGGATGAATTGACCGATAAACTGGTTGAACATGCCGACGCTAAACAGGAACAAAAACCGGCTATTCCAAAAGATTCTTTTGATGCAGATGCAGCCCTAGAAGAAGAGCTCGGCTTGCAGGAAAATGACACAGAAATGTTACAGGCAGCCGCTGAAGAAGAGACGGATACAAACAATCCAGAAAACTCAGAGACTGCAGACAAACAAACGCAAGCTGAGGAAACTACGGAAGATGTTACAAAAAATGCTGCCACAAAATCGAAAAAATAGGTGATTTTCACCATAAAATAAACGCTTAAAGTCGAGATGCGATCGTGTTTTGCCTGACTCCGACATATTGACCGATTTTGCATCTTGACATACAATTGCATGCCCTCAAAAAGTAGTATTTTTTTGGGGCTTTTTATTAACGGGAGAATTGCCACATGGCAACAACAAATCAGTTGATCCGTAAGGGTCGTACGACTTTAGTTGAAAAATCTAAAGTTCCTGCGTTGAAGGCTTGTCCACAGCGCCGTGGTGTTTGTACACGTGTTTACACAACTACACCTAAAAAACCTAACTCAGCAATGCGTAAAGTTTGCCGTGTTCGCTTAACTTCAGGTTTCGAAGTTTCTAGCTACATCGGTGGTGAAGGCCATAACCTGCAAGAGCACAGTGTTGTTCTTATCCGTGGTGGTCGTGTTAAAGACTTACCAGGTGTACGTTACCATACCGTTCGTGGTTCTTTAGACTGTGCTGGTGTTAAAGATCGTAACCAAGCTCGTTCTAAATACGGTACTAAACGTCCTAAGAAATAATCTTTCGAGATTAAGCTCTTAGTTCGCTAGAACTGCAATCCTTTATCGTCTCGCTTGTCTGATTTCTGCATTTAATTTTGTGAAAATTCAAGCGACGTGTAGTAAGGCCAGCGAATGCACACGACACTTTGTGCTACTGCTGGATTAACCTGAAGTGTCATATTTATAGGTAGTTTTAAAATGCCAAGACGTCGCGTAGTCGCTGCTCGTGAAATCCTTCCGGATCCTAAGTTCAGCAGCCAAACAATCGCTAAATTCATGAACCACGTAATGCAAGATGGTAAAAAATCTATTGCTGAAAGTATCGTTTACGGTGCTTTAGACCGCGTTCAAGAAAAATCTAAAGTAGACCCAGTTGAATTTTTCGAGACTACTCTTGAAAAAGTTCGTCCTATGGTCGAAGTAAAAGCACGCCGTGTTGGTGGTGCTACATACCAGGTACCTATGGAAGTGCGCCCATCCCGTCGTACTGCCTTGGCTATGCGTTGGTTAGTAGATGCTGCTGCTAAGCGTTCTGAAAAAACTATGGCTTTACGTCTTGCTGGCGAGTTGCTTGATGCAGCTGAAGGTAAAGGCGCAGCGGTTAAAAAACGTGAAGATGTGCACCGTATGGCTGAAGCCAACAAAGCCTTCTCTCACTATCGCTTCTAAGCGGTTAAAACAGCCCCTATTCAGGAGGATGATGAGCCAGTTTTCGCTGTTTTGTCATCGAATCGCTTTAAGCTGCCCAGCAGCTTAAAGCGTCCTGTTTTAAACAACAAAATTTAGGAATGCAAGAAATCATGGCTCGTCAAACCCCAATTTCTCGTTATCGTAATATTGGTATTTCTGCGCACATCGATGCGGGTAAGACCACAACTACTGAACGTATCTTGTTCTACACAGGTGTATCTCACAAAATTGGTGAAGTACATGATGGTGCAGCAACAATGGACTGGATGGAGCAAGAGCAAGAACGTGGTATTACCATTACTTCTGCTGCTACCACTACATTCTGGTCAGGTATGTCTAAGCAGTTCCCAGAACACCGTATCAACGTAATTGATACCCCGGGACACGTTGACTTCACAATCGAAGTTGAGCGTTCTATGCGTGTTCTTGATGGTGCATGTATGGTTTACTGTGCTGTAGGTGGTGTACAACCTCAGTCTGAAACTGTATGGCGTCAAGCTAACAAATACCAAGTGCCTCGTTTAGCATTCGTGAACAAGATGGACCGTACTGGTGCCAACTTCTTCCGTGTTGTTGAACAAATGAAAACACGTCTTGGTGCGCACCCTGTACCTGTAGTAATCCCTGTTGGCGCTGAAGAAAACTTCCAAGGCGTTATCGACCTGATCGAAATGAAAGCGATCATTTGGGACGAAGCTTCACAAGGTATGAAGTTCGAGTACGGCGAAATCCCTGCTGATCTTCAAGAAACTGCTGAAGAATGGCGTACAAACATGGTTGAAGCTGCTGCTGAAGCTTCTGAAGAATTAATGGACGAATACCTGAACAATGGCGATTTGACTAAAGAACAAATTGTTGCTGGTCTACGTGTTCAAACATTGGCTTGTGAAATTCAACCAATGCTTTGTGGTACAGCGTTCAAAAACAAAGGTGTTCAACGTATGTTGGACGCAGTAATTGAATTCTTGCCATCACCTACAGAAGTTAAAGCGATCGAAGGTATCCTTGACGACAAAGCTGAAACTAAAGCGACTCGTGAAGCATCTGACGAAGAACCGTTTTCTGCGTTAGCGTTCAAAATCATGAACGATAAATTCGTAGGTAACTTAACTTTCGTACGTGTTTACTCTGGTGTTCTTAAACAAGGTGATTCTGTTTATAACCCAGTGAAATCTAAACGTGAACGTATCGGCCGTATCGTGCAAATGCACGCGAACGATCGTCAAGACGTTGAAGAAATCCGTGCTGGTGACATCGCTGCGTGTGTAGGTCTTAAAGACGTAACTACTGGTGATACACTATGTGATGAGAAAAACATCATTACTCTAGAACGTATGGAATTCCCAGAGCCAGTAATTGCATTGGCTGTTGAACCAAAAACTAAAGCTGACCAAGAAAAAATGTCTATCGCTTTAGGTCGTTTGGCTAAGGAAGATCCATCATTCCGCGTTCGTACTGACGAAGAATCTGGTCAAACCATTATTGCTGGTATGGGTGAGCTTCACCTTGACATCATCGTTGACCGTATGAAACGTGAATTCAACGTTGAAGCGAACATTGGTAAACCAATGGTTGCTTACCGCGAAACAATCAAAAAGACTGTTGAGCAAGAAGGTAAGTTCGTACGTCAAACTGGTGGTAAAGGTAAATTCGGTCACGTATACGTACGTTTAGAACCGCTTGATCCTGAAGCTGGTAAAGAATACGAATTCGCTGAAGAAGTTGTAGGTGGTGTGGTACCTAAAGAATTCTTCGGTGCAGTTGACAAAGGTATCCAAGAACGTATGAAGAATGGTGTCCTTGCTGGTTATCCAGTAGTTGGCATCAAAGCGACATTGTTCGACGGTTCTTACCATGATGTCGACTCTGACGAATTATCGTTCAAGATGGCTGGTTCTTATGCCTTCCGTGACGGTTTCATGAAAGCAGATCCTGTTCTTCTTGAACCTATCATGAAAGTTGAAGTAGAAACTCCAGAAGACTACATGGGCGATATCATGGGTGACTTAAACCGTCGTCGTGGTATGGTTCAGGGTATGGACGATTTACCTGGTGGTACTAAAGCAATTAAAGCTGAAGTTCCACTTGCTGAGATGTTTGGTTACGCAACTCATATGCGTTCTATGTCTCAAGGTCGTGCGACTTACTCTATGGAATTTGCTAAATATGCTGAAACTCCACGTAACGTGGCTGACGGCATCATTTCTAAGTTCCAGTCTGGCGGTAAAAAAGGTGACGACGAGTAATCTTTCGATTACTATAAGCCCAAACTAATTCATAGTTAAAAACCAAGCGCTCATGCAGTGATCCTGCATGAGCAGTTCAAAAAGGAAGATCTCATGGCTAAGGCTAAGTTCGAACGTAATAAGCCACACGTTAACGTGGGCACAATCGGTCACGTTGACCATGGTAAAACAACTTTAACAGCTGCGATTGCAACTGTATGTGCGAAAAAATTCGGTGGTGAAGCGAAAGACTACGCTGCAATCGACTCTGCACCAGAAGAAAAAGCACGTGGTATTACAATTAATACTTCACACGTAGAATACGATTCTCCAACTCGTCACTACGCTCACGTAGACTGCCCGGGCCACGCCGATTATGTTAAAAACATGATTACTGGTGCTGCTCAGATGGACGGCGCGATCCTTGTATGTGCTGCGACTGACGGTCCAATGCCACAAACTCGTGAACACATCCTGCTTTCTCGTCAGGTAGGTGTACCTTACATCGTTGTATTCTTGAACAAATGTGACCTTGTAGACGACGAAGAGCTTCTTGAACTGGTTGAAATGGAAGTTCGTGAACTTCTTTCTACTTACGACTTCCCAGGTGATGACACTCCTGTAATCCGTGGTTCAGCACTTGCTGCACTTAACGGTGAAGCTGGTCAATACGGTGAAGACGCAGTTGTAGCTCTTGTTGAAGCGCTTGACTCTTACATCCCAGAACCAGAACGTGCAATCGACCAAGCATTCTTGATGCCAATCGAAGACGTATTCTCAATTTCTGGTCGTGGTACAGTTGTAACTGGCCGTGTTGAAACTGGTATCATCAAAGTTGGTGAAGAAGTTGAAATCGTGGGTATCAAAGACACAGTTAAGACTACTGTAACTGGCGTTGAAATGTTCCGTAAACTTCTTGACGAAGGCCGTGCTGGTGAGAACTGTGGTATCTTGCTTCGTGGTACTAAACGTGAAGACGTACAACGTGGTCAAGTACTTGCTAAACCAGGTTCTATCAAACCGCACACTAAATTCGATGCGGAAGTATACGTACTTTCTAAAGACGAAGGTGGTCGTCACACTCCATTCCTTAACGGTTACCGTCCACAGTTCTACTTCCGTACAACTGACGTAACTGGCGCGATTTCTTTGAAAGAAGGCGTTGAAATGGTTATGCCTGGTGATAACGTAGAAATGTCAGTAGAACTGATCCACCCAATCGCAATGGACCCAGGTCTACGTTTTGCGATCCGTGAAGGTGGTCGTACAGTTGGTGCTGGTGTAGTTGCTAAAGTAACTGCATAATCGCTGATTGTGTGAAAAAAGCGTCCCTTTGGGACGCTTTTTTTATATCTGTAAATTCAACTTACTCATTTTCAAGCATATTTAAATTGTCTAACAATATATTTACAAGCTGTCCTTAAGTGATATTTCACTGACCTTATCTGCCCTTATGTGAAAAATTCAAAGCAGTAATATAACTATAAGAATTTTAATAATTAGATTTCAGCTCTATATAGAACTGATGGGAGTAAGTATATGAATGCTCAAGTGAAAATTACTAATCGTGCAGGCGCAAGTTTTCCGGTACGTCGTATGAGTTTTGATTTTGATCAAGTGCCAGAATACTGGATGAATGGTTCAGCAGGACTGACTCACTTTATGACTGCACTCTCTGCATTATTCCCGGCAGGCGAAAAATTCTTTATTGATTCTGTTCGCGCTGTACGTCAGCACCCAGCAATTAAAGACAATGAAGCATTGCAAAAAGAAATTTCTGCCTTTATTGGTCAGGAAGCCATGCATACCCAGGAACATGTTGGCTTTAATGCCTCAGCGCAACGCCATGGCCATGACGTTGATACGCTAGATCGTTATACTGACCGAGTCATTCAAACTGCACGCAAAATCTTTGCGGCAGTCGGTAAGCCAGTTGGTATTACCCAGGAAATGGTCGACCTCACTGCGACGACTGCACTAGAACATTTTACTGCGACCATTGCATCTCAGTTACTGACCAATCAGCATATTCAGGAACTGATGAAAGATGACACCATGAAAACCATGTGGCTCTGGCATGCAATTGAGGAAAATGAGCATAAAGCCGTGGCCTATGATGTATTCGAAGGTGTTTTCGGTAAAGGCTTAAAATCTTATCTGCTGCGTACCACTTCGCTAGTCGCGGCAATGGTCACACTGTTCTTTGTACAAAGCTATTTCGTATTGCGTTTATTGAAACAGGACCGTCAGTTAAGTCTTGAATCCTTGAAAGAAATTTATACTTATGGTTATAGTCCATCCAAAGGAATTATTACTGGTATGGGCAAAGAAATGCTGATGTACTTTAAACCTGGTTTCCATCCAAATGATCACGATACCCACAGTTTGTTGCAAAGCTGGAAACAAAAACTGGGCCTTTAATTTGAAACTAGATTAAAAGACTGAAGAGCAACCTAAGTTGCTCTTTTTTTTGCTCGATTTTTTAAATAAAGTTTCTATAATGCGGAGGTTAATTCTAGATAAGATGAACGAAGATGATTCGTTTGATGCAAGCTGCGGATGTGCCAGCTGTTGCCAAGATTGAAACCAAAGTACAATCCCATCCCTGGACCTTTAAACAATTTGAAGATGCTGTTACTGCTTATCAAAGCACTGTGATTGAACAAGCAGGGCAAGTCGTAGGGTTCTGCATCTTACAGCCGGTGCTGGATGAAGCCAATTTATTACTGATGGCAATTGATCCTGCGCAACAGGGCAAAGGTTTAGGTTATCAGTTGCTAGATGCCTCAATTGCATTATTGAAAAATAGTCCAGTACAAATCTTTCTGGAAGTACGGGAAAGCAATACTGCTGCAATTAAACTGTATGAAAAAACCGGTTTTCATCAGATTGATCTGCGCAAGAACTATTATCCGAATTCGAATGGCACTCGGGAACATGCCATTATTATGGTGAAGTCCTGTACTGATGATTTTGCCAGCCTGTTTAAATAATATTCCAGCTCTTATTTGACGACTAAATTACTTGATGATGGGATTATTCCATCCGCTAGGCAAGGTCGTCATCAAGGAGTTTCCCAGATGTTCAATCTCCACAGGGGTAAGGGTGCGGTTTAATCGGCGCCATTGCCCGTCAATCAATAATTCAAGTGGCAGGTATTGAGACTTGTAGTTCATTTTGGCTGAATGTGGCACCCAGTAGCCCAGATAAACAAACTGTAAGCCAAGTTTTTGAGTGTGCTCAATCTGTTTCAGAATCGCAAAGGCACCAAGGGAACGGCGGTTCTCATCAGGATCAAAGAAAGTATACACCGCTGAAACGCCATCATCGAGCAGGTCACAAGTCGATACACTGATGAGACGGTCATCTTTCCATAATTCCAGAAAGAAACTATCGGTACAGCTTTGCAGTAAAAACTTTTCGAACTGGTCACGGCTAGGTGGATACATATCACCATCTGCATGACGTTCATTAATATAACGTTCATAGAGGGCGTAATGTATATCTGTGGCCTGTTCAGGATGGGTAATTTTAACCGTCAAATCCTGATTACGTTTCCAGGCTTTTTTTTGCGAGCTGTTCATTTGGAATTCATGAACAGGAATACGTGAAGATAAACATTGACGGCACAGGTGGCATTCAGGCCGATAGACAAAATCACCACTACGACGGAAACCGGTACGAGAAAGCTCGGACAGCGTCACTACATCAATACGGTGCGCTGGATCAAGAAAAACCATGCGCGCGGACTTGTTGGGCAGATAGCTACAGTCATGCGGCGGCGTAATATAATACTGTAAATCGTTCAGTAGGGACTGTGGTTGATAAGAGTTCATAACAAGTGCCCTCTGTTATTTTCATTCACTTAATCGCGCAGACTGCGCTATTGTTTTACTTGAAAATACACCGTCTTGATACTTTTTCCAATTGATCGCAGGCTGTATTATCACATCTTGTAACGATTTAAGATATGTGTGGCGAGAAATTGTACAGGCACCTAGACTCATCAAGTGATCATTCACCAATTGACAGTCAATCCAGGGCAGCTGATTTTCTCTGCCAATCAGCATCAGGGCATAGAAAGCCATTTTAGAAACATCGGTCTGGGTGCTAAACATGGATTCACCGAAACAGCCCTTGCCGATAGTCACCCCATAGAGTCCACCTACTAGGCGATCTTCATCCCAAACCTCAATACTATAACCATAACCCGCATTAAACAGGTCGCAATAACCTTGAATGATCTCTTCACTAATCCAGGTCTCATCTGCATAAGCGCGAGGCAATGAGCAGGAACGGATGACTCTTTCAAAAGCATGATTCACCGTAATTTTATAATCCTGTTTTTTCATGCTTCGAAGCAGGGATTTACTTGGATGATAATCTTCTGGCCGAATAATACAGCGTGGTTCCGGACTCCACCAGCAGATCGGATCACCTTCAGAAAACCAGGGGAAGAGACCATGGGTATAGGCCTCATACAAAGTAGAAGGGGAGAGGTCTGCACCGATACAAATCAGGCCTTCACCCTCAAGATCTGCTTCTTCAGGATTGGGGAAAATGTACTGTGAAGGAGGAAGAAGATGCATGCAGAACCCTGATCTTGAAATAGACTGTTTTTATCATACATAAAAAAACCGCCCATGATGGACGGTCTTTTTATTTTCGCTGCTTAGTCTAATTTACCCATTGCATCGAGATATTTTTCTGCATCCAGTGCCGCCATACAGCCTGAACCTGCAGAAGTAATCGCCTGACGGTAGATACTGTCTGCGATATCGCCTGCAGCGAATACACCCGGGATAGAGGTTTGGGTGGCATTCCCTGCGGTACCGCTTTGTACCTGAATATAACCATCACGCAGTTCTAGCTGGCCTTCGAACATAGTGCTATTTGGTTTATGACCAATAGCAACAAATAGACCTGATACTTCAACGTCCTGAGTTGAATCATCTTGAGTTGATTTTAAACGTACCGCAGTGACGCCAGTGGTATCACCCAACACTTCTTCTACCTGATGATTCCAAATAATGCTGATTTTGCCTTCTTTTTCTTTTTCAAAAAGATGGTCTTGCAGGATTTTTTCAGAACGCAACGTATCACGACGATGAACTAGGGTCACATGAGAAGCGATGTTAGAGAGATATAAAGCTTCTTCAACAGCGGTATTACCACCGCCCACAACCATCACTTTTTGTTCTTTATAGAAGAAACCGTCACAGGTTGCACAAGCGCTCACGCCTTGACCCATAAATGCAGCTTCTGATTCCAGACCCAGGTATTGCGCAGTTGCACCAGTACAAATGATCAGGGCATCACAAGTGAACTCTTCCATATCGCCTTTCAGGACGAATGGACGAACGTTAAGGTCAACTTCATTGATATGATCATAAACAATTTCAGTACCAAAACGTTCTGCATGAGCCTGCATACGTTCCATTAAAGCTGGACCAGTCAGACCTTCAGGATCGCCAGGCCAGTTATCTACTTCAGTCGTTGTGGTTAATTGACCACCCAGTTGCAGACCTGCAATCAGGGTCGGTTTTAAGTTTGCACGCGCTGCATAGACTGCTGCGCTATAGCCAGCAGGGCCAGAACCTAAAATAATCAGTCGTGAGTGACGTGCGCTCATTCGCTGTATCCTTTTTTATTTAGAAATTTATTGAATTATACGTGAAACTGTATAACAGTGGTGTGAGATTAAAGTCGATATTATTGATCATCGAAATCGATTTGGGCTATATAGAAGAAGTACACAATAATGCATCTTTTTTGATGCAACAGGTGCATAATATGCATTTTATTGCGACGCTTTTTTTGAAGCATACCAGCAAAAGAATATTCATGAAGAATTGGTTACAGGACAGTATATGACAGCGGTGTCGAGTGCCTATGCACAGCGCTTAGTAATGACATTATTTTTAGTCTCATTTGGGATTTATCTGTTTCTTGCAACAGTGACCTATACACCATTTGATCCGGGGTGGATGCATATCTCTAGTGATACGCAGACAGTTTCAAATGCGAGTGGGGTTGCAGGGGCCTGGATTTCAGACCTGTTATTTGGTTTTCTCGGTTGGGCAAGCCTGCTGATCCCTGTGTATCTGTTTATGGAAGCAATCCAGGTCTGGTGGCCGCGCAGCTTCCTGAACCGTCCATTCCGCTATGCTGCCCAATTCTTCCTGTTATTGACTACATCGGCGTTGCTGTTCCTGTTCTGGCAAGTTCCAGCCGATACGCTGGATAATTCTTCAGGCGGGATCATTGGCTATGAACTGGGCCAAAGTCTTGAACAATTACTAACTGTCTATGGCGCAGCTTTTTTCTTGCTGGTGCTTTGGGTGGTTCTGTTTACCTTGGCATTTGGTGTGAAATGGAACAAGACCTGGAGCAGTCTCAAGGCAACACCTGCTTATCTGCAAGACCTGTTCTACCGTAATGTGCCAGAAGGTATGTCTGATTTTGACCGTACCGCACCTGTAATGAAAAAAGAAGCGGTAAAAGCAGCTGCCAAAAAAGTGACAGTACCAGTCACTGCCGCACCTGAGCATGATCTGGTAGAAGTCGACCCTGTAGTTCGTGATCATGTCGCTGAACGCCTGTTTGAGGATTTTGCAGATAAAGAATCGCACCAGCCTCACCACTATGAAGAAGATATTTCTGAACCTGTACAGACATCAGCTTCAGAACCTGTTCAGGAACAAGCACCGCGAACAGTAGAGCCGGATCGTGTGGTGGCAACAGGGGAGGTGTGGCGTGCGTTACATTCCAATGAAGACCAGCGTCACAAGCAGGATATCGATGCTTTGCTTAAAGCTGCAGAAGAAGAGCAAGCTGATTTTTCTCCTGATGCATTTGCAGCTGCGTCAACGAATCACAATGCTCATGAAGTGACATCATCATCTACCACCAAGAATAATCTGGACTGGGATGATGATGAAATTTTTGATGAGTTATTGGCCGCAGTCCCGCAAGGTAAAACCGCAACGGATGTGCATAGCCCGTTCAATTCAGCAGCAGCTGAAAAATCCCTCAGAATTGTAGAAGATGCTGGAACAATCAGCTCAACTGCGGCTGCTCCACTTATGGCTGCACATGCGATTAAAAATACCAGCCTGGAAGCGGACTTTGAGGATCTGGACGATTTACTGGTTGAAGCTGATGAACCAAAACCTGCACCTGTACGTGCATCAAGTTATGCCCAATCTTCTGCTTTTGTTCAGGCACCGATTCAGCGTGTAGAGACAGCAGCTCAAACCGCAACGACCAATGCAGCAGTTCGGGAAGCATTGTCCAAAGAAGAATTTATTGAAGCTTGGCATGAAACTGCCGGTAAGCCTCAGGATGAAGACGAGTTTGACTTCGATGCGCCACTGACCGATGCCGCTGGTCGTCCAATGTCACGTGCCATGCAGGTCGCTGAGCGCCGTAAAGACCTGTCACCATTGCCGGGTCTGGAATTGCTGGATAAAGTCGATCCGAACAAAAAAGTGAATTTCACTGAAGAGCAATTATCCCGTTTATCAGAACTTCTGGAAATCAAGCTTCAGGAATTTAACGTTAAAGCCAAAGTGGTCGAGGCTCAGCCAGGCCCAGTCGTGACCCGTTTTGAACTGGACCTTGCGCCTGGTGTGAAAGCTTCCAAAGTCACTAATATTTCACGTGACTTGGCTCGTTCGATGTCAATGGCTTCAGTACGTGTAGTCGAAGTTATTCCAGGTAAGCCTTATATCGGCATTGAAGTTCCGAACAGTAGCCGTGAAATGGTGCGTTTGATTGAACTGGTACAGATTCCAAAATTCAATGATCCAGATGGCATTTTGTCGATGGCCATGGGTAAGGATATTTCAGGCAATCCGGTGATTACTGAACTGGGTAAAGCACCGCATATGCTGGTAGCAGGGACTACAGGTTCTGGTAAATCGGTGGCGGTTAACTCGATGATTCTATCGATGCTATTGAAGTACACACCAGACCAGTTACGCCTGATCCTGATCGATCCGAAACAGCTTGAATTGGCCAACTATAACGATATTCCACACCTGTTAACCCCAGTTGTGACCGATATGAAAGATGCAGTCAGTGCCTTGAACTGGTGTGTGAATGAAATGGAACGTCGTTACAAACTGATGTCTTTCCTGAAAATTCGTAAGCTCAGCGACTATAACCGTAAGGTAGAAGAGGCGCTTGCCAATGGTGAAGAGCTATTTGATCCAACCTGGAAAGCGAGTGAATCAGTCGCAGGGGAACGCGCACCGCGCTTAACGCCATTGCCATCAATTGTGATTGTGGCGGATGAGTTTGCGGATATGATCATGCAGGTCGGTAAAAAAGCTGAAGAAATGATTACCCGTCTGGCACAGAAATCCCGTGCTGCTGGTATTCACCTGTTACTGGCAACTCAGCGTCCATCAGTAGATGTCATCACCGGTCTGATTAAGGCGAATATTCCAACACGTGTCGCACTTCGTGTGAACTCGAAAATTGACTCACGTACCATTCTCGATGCAGGTGGTGCAGAAGACTTGCTCGGTCATGGTGATATGCTGTTCCTTGGCCCGGGTAAAATTGAGCCTGAGCGCGTACACGGTGCTTTTATTGCCGATGATGAGGTGAACCGGATCTGTGATGCATGGCGTGAACGTGGTGCACCAAACTATGTGGATGAGATTCTGACCCCATTTGATGAAGAACCGTCTAGTCGCGGCTTTGAGGATGGTGGAGATGGTGGATCGGATCGAGATGCGCTGTATGACCAGTGTGTGGCTTTTGTTTTGGAAACCCGCAAAGCATCAACTTCATCTTTGCAGCGTAAGTTCAGTCTAGGTTATAACCGTGCTGCACGGATCATTGACCAGATGGAAGAAAATGGTATTGTCAGCTCAATGGGTGCCAATGGTAAGCGTGAGATCCTGGTTTAAATCCAGAATTTCTAGCGATTAAAAAAGCCTGCTTTAAGCAGGCTTTTTTTATGCATTTCAACTTATGCAAATTTTTCTAATACTGCCAAGAACTCGGCACTTTGACGCGGATAAGTGGCAATCACGTCATGAATGCGCTGTCCTTCCGGATTGGTGGCGTTAAGATCGCGACCGTCTGCGACAAATTTGGTTAGCAGGCGCTCATAGTCAAAAGGGCGCATATGCTTGAATGCATGATAAAGCACATGGAAATCTGCATTGACGCCTGCAGGAGGAAGCTGATTCAGGTAGGCATATACACGCTCATCTGACCATTCTTCGTTAAAGGTCGCTGGTTGAGATAATGCCATCGCAATCTCCTTGATGTAATTCTTCGGCATGAAAAAAAGGCAAAATATGAGTTCGCAAGAGGCAAAGTCTTATCATGCACTTTGTCTATTCGAAGGATCACTTCACGTTTTGAGACTAGGTAAAATAGTAATTACTATCAAGTCAACGCGAAGCCAAGCTTCTTGTCTTGCGCCTCAACAAAGCAACGCTTTGTTGAGGCTCATATTTTGCCTTGAATCAATTTACTTGACTAATCAAAATTCAGATTATCGCTCTTCAGGTAAATTGATATTCATTTCAAGCATTTCAATGTTTGCTTCAGAACGTACCTGCATCTGAATGTGCTGTTCATCAACCCCGCGGACGTAGCGATTGACCACTTGCATGATTTCTGTCTTCATCTGGTCAATTTTATCCTGACTCAAACGGCGTCCCAAACCCTGTTCAGAAGCAACAATGACTTTCAAACGGTCTTTCGCGGTTTGTGCGCTTGATGGTTTATCCTCGCTACTAAAAAGTTTACTCCAGAATCCAGCCATGTTTACGCTCCAAATAATCGTGCTAACCAGCCCTTAGGTTTTACTTCGATATGACGGTAAGGACGCTCTTCACCCAGGAAACGTGCTACAAGGTCATCATAAGCCTGACCTGCGGCAGATTCGGTAAAGTGAATCACTGGTTTACCTTCATTCGATGCCTGTAGAACGCTTGGACACTCAGGAATAACACCTAAGGTTGGAACACGTAAAATATCTTTAGAAATATCGTCAATCGTTAACATTTCCTGTTTATCGGCACGTTCCGGATTGAAACGGGTAATGCACAGGTGTTTACGGATGCGACCTTCGTTTTGTTCTACTTTTTTAGTTTTACTATCTAACATGCCAATGATGCGGTCAGAGTCACGTACTGAAGAAATTTCAGGGTTAGTCACAATGATGGCTTCATCTGCATGGTACATGGCTAAAATGGCACCACGTTCAATACCTGCAGGTGAGTCACACACGATATAATCAAATTCCTGTGAAAGCTCATCCATTACACGTTCTACGCCTTCATCAGTTAAAGCGTCTTTATCACGTGTTTGTGAAGCAGGTAAAATATATAAATTTTCAATATCTTTATCGCGAATCAGTGCTTGTTGTAATCGTGCTTCGTTATTGAGAACATTTACAAAATCATATACTACACGGCGTTCACAGCCCATAATCAAATCAAGGTTACGCAAGCCTACATCAAAATCGATTACCACAGTTTTGTGGCCACGTAGGGCTAAACCTGTTGCAAAAGATGCACTTGTTGTAGTCTTACCTACGCCACCTTTGCCTGATGTTACGACAACAATTTTCGCCACCGAATCCACTCCTGTTATGGTTCAAATCCCCTATAAAATGGGGTTTTTGGTGTTTATTTATACATTAAAATTGTAGAGCTTCAAATACAAGCTCTTGTTGATCATTCAAGTAAATATGCACGGGTTTTTTCACAACATTCGGTGGAATGTCGTCGGCCACACAGTAAGTACCTGCAATAGAAATCAGTTCGGCTTCCAGCGCATGGCAGAAAATACGCGCTGCAGTATTGCCACCTGCACCTGCAATCACACGGCCGCGCGCGCTGCCATAAATATGGATATTGCCTGAAGCAATCACTTCTGAACCACTGTTTATTCCGGCCGTAATAATAATGTCACCCTGATTCTGCCCAATGCATTGGCCGGTGCGCAGAATTTCATCGTGATAAGAGGTCACATGCGCAACAATCGGTGCTGCATCAGCTTTTTCATCGTCAGCAGTAGATTCAGGTTTGACTTCCACGACCTGTTCTTTGGTCGCCTTAATTTCCTGCAACTGACGGTCAGGTGGCAGAACAGGGAACTGAATTGCACGAGCCTGATCACCTAGAATCCCTTCAGTCACTGCCATAGGTTGAACTTCGAGATCAATCAGTAACTGGATCAGGGCAATCAGTTCCTGGTCGACTGAACTTTCAATTACCGCCAATGTGCCTGGCGGAAAAGCCGCTTGTAATTTTGGTTTCAGTTGCTGGCGGATTGCATCATGATCATTGGTATCGAGGCTAATGCGTAGCGCATTGACCATTCTGCCTTTTATCCGTATGTCAGCCATAATTTTTCCTTAATACTTCTGACTTGCTGTTTTATGTCGAAGCAATGTTGTAAATAGTGCAAATCCTAGAACAAATTTCGTTAATTCTCTAGCGATCCAAGTTATTTTTTTATACGAATAGAATCCACTTATCTTAACCGATTCCACAAATGAAAACTCATCTATCTATTGAGCCCTGATTTTGTTCGTGTTCTTCTAAAATCTGTTGCCACTGTTTTACTTTGACCTGTTTTTGAATGGCTTCAAGTGTTTCAAAAACAGCCGATTCGACTAATTTATCAATATGTGGATTATGTTCAATCTGAATCTGGCTAATCTTATCTGAAATCATGGCAAAAGTCGGGTTTTCTTGTGATCCACTATGTGTAAAAGGATCGATCAGGCCTTGAGTGATATTTTCTCCCAGACGTTGACCAATACTCTGGATCTGGCGTTCCAGCCGTCCACCCACAATGGGAATCAGACGCAGAAGCTGGGTGAGCTCAGGTGTATCTTCAATGGCCTGATTGACGACTTGCCCGACATTTTTTGAAATCATGAAGCGCTGTGCCTGTAATTCCTTGCCCAAAGACTCTTGCAAGATATCTGCCAAAGCAACAGCCAGTAATTTACGGTGATGTTCCACCAAATCATCAATTAATTGTTTATGTGATGTGCTGGTGCTGAGTTCACGTTTAATGCCATCCAGTACCGTCAATACTACACGGCTCGAAAGTTCTTCCATCAGCAGGTTATAGTAGAAATTACCCCGTCTATACCAGCTTGCCGGTATGACTTTGTATCCATGGCTATGCAGGTTGTAGCCAATCGCGACTGCACGTAACAAACGCAGAAAACGTAGCTGTGGGATGATGGATAAAATTTCATACCAGTGCACAAAGGGAAAGAACCACCAGCGGGCATGGTGGCGCATAACAATGGCAATGAACCAGCGAACGATGAGTTCAATAATCAGGAAGGTGGTAAACCATCCCTCGGTAATAATTACCCAGGGACGTAATTCACTTTTATAAAACTGCAAGACATCAGGCAAGCGAATGAAGTCAAACAACCAGTGCCCAAAATCGCTCATCAGAATGGCATTGGCACAGAGACAGAACAAATTGATGATGATGACAACCATCATGAAAATGTCGTAAATCAGTGCAATTTTCCAGCCCCAGGTGCCTTTGCGAATAAATTTAAATGAGCTGGACACGAGGTCCGGGTTGTCGTTCTTCATAGTCTCTCTGGCAAATGTCAGGCAGAAGCGGAAATCAGGTTCTGCCGCATTTGCTCAATTAATTGGTCTTTTTCAGTCCAGATCTGGTCTACCCATTGCTGGAAACGCGCCCGGTAATCTGCATCATCTTCATAATTGCCACCGAGTACCCAGTCTGGAATGTCAATTTTTCTTAAGTTCACGACAATACGCGGGACTTCGCCTAACCAGAATTCTCCATAACCTGGCACACCGTCAGGATAAACAATAGTCATATCCACCAGTGCATCAATTTTGTCTCCCAGAATATTCAGTGCCAGCGCAAGACCCCCCGCCTTAGGCTTCAACAAATGCTTATAAGTCGATTTTTGCTGTTCATGCTTTTCCGGGGTAAAGCGCGTGCCTTCCAGATAATTCAGCAAGGTAAATGGCTGGCTAACCAGTTGTTCACATGCCTTACGTGCTTCTTCCATATCCCGGTATTTCAGGGCAGGGTTTTTGGCAATCTGTTCTTTGCTATGCCGTTTCATCATCGGGAAGCCCAGAATTTTAAAGGCTTGACCTACAAATGGAATAAAAATTAGTTCCCATTTTGTAAAGAAGCGGGTGAGAGGCATACGTGTTAAACCGAAATACTGGTTTACCGTGGTATCCACCCAGCTCTGATGATTACAGGTCATTAAATAACGCCCCTGCATATTCAGATCCAGAGATTCATCAATGCTGATTTGCCATTTGGTATTTTTCAGGACATTGTCAATCAGCCAGTTATTTACGCTTAACCAGCTATTGGTAATCTTGATATTGGTTTCATCAATCTTAGAAGATTTCTTAAAAAGTTTGGTCAGCCCCAAAGCCAGTACAGGTGGCCCATGAAAAAAAGTACTGCCAGTCATGACGGATGTCACCGTGAGGCCACGGGTAAGTTTTTTTAAAGTCGTTTGTTGCTTGCTTTTAGATGACATATAAAAACAGTCCCAGAGAATAATCGTCTAAATTTCATCACATTTTGAACAATATAGAGGGAGTTGAGCGAATAGAAAAGTCTGATCACTAAACTGTGAAGAAACTATGATGAAATTCAGGAAATTGGTTACACATAAACATTACAAAATATTACTAAAAGATTTATTATTAACAAAAAATCAATGGTTATCCCATTATTTCTAAATCATTATCTGACCTAAGATATAAATTACACTACAAAGGAGGCATGCAATGCGTGCACTATTAATTTCAGCAGCTGTAGCAGGGGCAGTAGCACTTACAGGTTGTCAAACTACTGGCAATAACCTGGGTGGTGTTGAGTACGACAAAACAGCTTTGGGTACAGTAATTGGTGCTGCTGCAGGTTATGGTATTTCTAAAAGTAATGCCAATACTAGCCGTCAAAACAACCGTGCAGCTGCAATTGGTGCAGTTGTAGGTGGTGCTGCTGGTGTTTATCTTGACAATAAAGAGAAAAAATTACGTCAGGCAACTGCCGGTACAGGTGTAGACGTTAACCGTAATCCAGATGGTTCAATCAACCTGGTAATGCCTGGCGCAATTACATTTGACACTAACAAGTCAAATATCAAGCCAAACTTCTATGCAACATTGAACAAAGTTGCTCAAGTTCTGACTGAAGACAGCCAAAGCGGTATCCTGGTAACTGGTTATACAGACAGTACTGGTAATGACTCAATCAACATTCCATTGTCTCAAGCACGTGCACAATCTGTTGCGAACTACCTTGCTGGTCAAGGCGTAGCACGTACTCGTATCAATGCACAAGGTCTTGGTTCAGCGAACCCGATCGCAGACAACTCAACTGCGGCTGGTAAAGAACAAAACCGTCGTGTTGAAATCGCAGTATATGCCGTTCAGTAATCACTGATTTTGCAGAAAAACCACCTTCGGGTGGTTTTTTTATGTCTGAAAGATGACGCAGGAAAATGAATTTTCAATTAGGCATCTGGGCATGAGATGACTATAATCGGAGCCGAATCTAGAAGAGGAAGCCATATGTCACTCGCCAGTCAGTTAAATGACAAGCAACTTGAAGCCATGAAATATACTCAAGGACCCTTGTTAGTACTTGCCGGAGCGGGTTCAGGCAAGACCTCGGTAATTACAAGAAAAATCGCGTATTTGGTCAAGCATTGTGGTATTCCGGCCCACCGGATCACGGCAATGACCTTTACCAACAAGGCAGCACGTGAAATGAAAGAGCGTGTCACCAAATTGCTGACCCGAGAAGAAGCCAAGGGCCTTTCAGTCTCGACCTTCCATACTTTTGGTCTAAATTTATTACGTTTAGAGCTCAAACACACACCGCTAAAAAATAATTTTTCGATTCTGGATGCCGATGACTGTAAGCGGATTCTGATGGATCTGATGCATCGCGATAATCTTTCAGGTGCTGAAAGCAAAGAATTGATCGCCAAAGCCATGAAGATGATTTCGGACTGGAAAAATGATCTGATTCCACCAGAACAGGCTCACACGACTTGTGAAACCCCGGAAGATGTTCAGTTCGCGCATTTATACCAACTTTATGAGCGTAATCTGCGTGCCTATAACGCTGTAGACTTTGATGACCTGATTGTGATGCCAACGCGCCTGCTGCAGGAAAATGCGGAAGTTCGCGATAAATGGCAAAACCGCGTGCGTTATCTGCTGGTGGACGAATATCAGGATACCAACACGGCACAGTATATTCTGGTGAAATTACTGGTCGGGGTTATGGGGCAGTTCACTGCTGTAGGGGATGATGATCAGTCGATTTACGCCTGGCGTGGTGCTAAACCTGAAAATATGGCGCTATTACAACAGGATTTCCCGAATCTGAAAGTGATCAAGCTGGAACAAAACTATCGTTCCACTAGCCGTATTCTGAAAGCTGCTAATACCGTGATTGGCAACAACCCGCATATCTTTGATAAAAAGCTTTGGTCAGATAAAGGTCACGGTGAAGCGATCCGTGTCATCACCTGTCGTAATGATGACGATGAAGCAGAACGTGTAGTCAAAGACCTGATCACGCATAAGCTGATGAATGGGAAAAACTGGAAAGATTACGCAATTCTATATCGTGGTAATTTCCAGGCGCGTATTCTGGAAACCCAGCTTCGCCAGATGCAGATTCCTTACAAGCTTTCAGGTGGCCAGTCTTTCTTTGCGCGTGCAGAGATCAAGGACATCATGAGTTACCTGCGCCTGATTATTAACCCTGAAGATGACAGTGCTTTCCTGCGGATTATTAACACGCCGAAACGTGCGATTGGCCCGGTGACACTGGAAAAACTCGGTCTGTTTGCCCAGGAAAATAATCTGTCTCTACTGTCAGCAGCAGGTGATCAACGTCTGACCATGGTCATTCCAAAGAAAGCGACCACACAACTGGCAGAATTTTCAGATTTCATTAATAACTTTACCCGCAATTTACTGGAAGACGATGAACCTGTACCAATCATCCGTCAGATGATGGTGGAAGCGGGCTATATTGACTATATCAAGGAATCCGCAGCGACACCGGCACAGGAAAAAACCAAGCTTGATAATATTGAAGTGCTCTACAGCAGTATTCAGAGCCTGATTAATCGTGCTGAAGATGTCGATGAAAAGAATATCGAAAGTGTCATTCGTAAGATGGTGCTCCTCGATATGCTGGAACAGCAGCAGGAAGAGGAAGATACGGATAAGGTTAACCTTCTGACCTTGCATGCATCCAAAGGTCTGGAATTCCCTTATGTCTACTTAATCGGACTGGAAGAAGAAATTCTGCCACATAAGAACTCGATTGCTGCGGAAACAGTCGAGGAAGAACGCCGTCTAATGTACGTGGGGATTACTCGTGCGCGTCAGGGGTTGACTATTACCTTGGCTGAGCAACGTAAGGCAGGGGGACAGATGAAACAGATGACCCCAAGCCGCTTCCTGGATGAGCTGCCAGAAGATGAACTGGAATGGTTAGGCCGTAAGAAAAAACTTGCAGGCAATATTGATCCGAAACAGCAGGCTCAGCATTATCTGGATAATTTACGCGCCTTGATTAAACGGTAAAAGTAACAGAACGCTACGATTTTGATTCTTTAAATTTTTTGATATTAAACAACAGGAATAAATACATGAAAGTTCAGGTGAAAGTCCTTGATTCACGTCTGGGTCAGGAATGGCCATTGCCGACTTATGCAACCATAGGCTCAGCAGGACTCGATCTTCGTGCATGTGTCAACGAAACAACTGTGATTGAACCAGGTCAAACGGTTCTAGTGAAAACTGGTTTGGCAATTTATATTGAAGATCCAGCATTTGCTGGCTTGATCTTGCCACGTTCTGGTTTAGGTCATAAACACGGGATCGTTTTAGGTAACCTGGTGGGTCTGATCGATTCAGATTACCAAGGCGAGCTGATGGTTTCTGTATGGAACCGCAGTCAGACGGCATTTAGCCTGGAACCTGGTGAGCGTTTAGCCCAATATGTATTAGTCCCTGTGGTACAGGCCGAATTTGATCTGGTGAATGAGTTTGAAGCAACCGAGCGTGGCGCGGGCGGTTTCGGTCATACTGGTAAAAACTAAAATTAAAGGATGACTTAACTTGGATATTCTGAGTTAAGTCATTTTTTTCGTAATTTTAATCATAGAAATAATAAAAAATA
The DNA here is from genome assembly GCF_046635365.1 of Acinetobacter sp. NIOH-H-8. Classification (NCBI taxonomy): domain Bacteria; kingdom Pseudomonadati; phylum Pseudomonadota; class Gammaproteobacteria; order Moraxellales; family Moraxellaceae; genus Acinetobacter; species Acinetobacter sp. NIOH-H-8. The sequence continues at coordinate 4,619 of NZ_JBHDVN010000005.1, read as the reverse complement.
ATAGTGCTATTTAATGAATTTTATTCTTGAAATTTATTTTAATGAAAAATATTTAAATAAATTTTAGGATCATTTAAGTAGAAAAATAAAATCATTTAGAATTTAAGAAAATAGGTGATAAATAATAAAAGAAGTCATTTTTAGTTGGGTTTATTTATTTTACTAGTTATACAAATTAAATACATAAAAGATTAATAATTATACTTTTATAATTGATTGTCACATTCATTTCATATAAAAATACAGAGTCTTAAAACAAAAACAAATGTTTAAAGTCATGATGATTGCTTAATCATTATTTTATCTCCTTATATTCAATATTGAAAAGAACAGATTATGGGATCCATGAATCAACCCTTTCCGGCTCACATTTTTCGTGCCTACGATATCCGGGGTAAAGTCAGTTTACTCAGTACAGGTGTGATTGATGCTATTGCGCATGGTCTGGCTCAGCAATATCAAACTGCGGGACAGACTCGGGTTGCGATTGGCTATGATGCCCGCATCAGCAGTCCGGCTTTTGCTGAAACCATTCGCCGTATTTTTCAGGACTATGCTATTGAAGCTGCCATTATCGGCTGTTGTTCCAGTCCGATGTTGTATTACACAGCGCGTCAGTTTGATGGTAATGGTGTGATGGTCACGGCCAGCCATAATCCTAAAGAAGATAATGGAATTAAATGGATTATTGTAGGGGAGCCGCCTTGTCCCGAGATGATTCAGCAGGTCGCACAAAAAGCAAAACTTCATGTAAATAGTTCTTTATCGTGTTTGAATGATTTGCCTCACCAAATTATTCCCGAATTTTGTCTGCAATATCAGCAGGAAATGCTTGAAGATATTCAGTTGAAGCGCCCATTTAAAGTAGTGCTGGACGGTCTGAACGGTTCAGCAGGACGTTGTGCCAACTTGGTGCTGCAAAAACTAGGTTGTGAAGTTACCGCCTTACGTTGTGAAGCCAATGGGCATTTTCCGGATCATGCGCCTGATCCTTCTCAGGAAGCGCATTTACAAACCTTGCGTCAGGTTGTCATGCAACAGCAGGCGGATCTGGGTATTGCCCTAGATGGTGATGGGGACCGGTTGGTACTGGTGGATGAGCAGGGTGTCATTATTAGTGCTGATCAGCTTCTCTGTTTATTCGCAGAAATTTGTATGACTGGCACAAAAGCATGTCAGTTTGTTTATGACGTTAAATGTTCAACCCTGATTCGCGATACAGTTCAACGCCTGGGCGGAAAACCGGTGATGATTCGTACTGGTAGCTCATTCCTGCGAAAATATCTGGCGCAGTCCCAGCATCAGGCCATTTTTGGTGGTGAATATGCCGGACATTATGTTTTTAATGACGGACGTGGCTGGGGCTATGATGACGGTCTTTATGCAGCGCTTCGGGTCATGGAATATCTAGACCAGAAAGGTGTGACTTTAAGTGAGGCCTTGCGTGCTTATCCAAAACGTCACGGGACTGAAGACTTATATATTTCCACTCATCAGGTGCAGCCTGTTGAGCTTTTAAACTTTGTTGAGCAGCAATCTACGCAATTAAATGCACAAATCAGTAAAATTGACGGGATACGTCTTGATTTTGATGATGGTTTTGGCATCATTCGAGCATCCAATACAGGTGAATATTTCACGGTGCGCTTTGATGCCAATGATGCACAAGGCCTGAATGAAATTCGACATCTGTTTGTATCCATGTTGCGTGACCGTTATCCACAGATCGCTCAAGACATTTTAGATGCTCAATAAGGAGAGGCGAATGCCAAATCAGCATACAGGCATCGACAAAGCACAAATTTTGACTGAAGCTTTGCCGTATATCCAACGCTTTGCGGGTAAAACCCTGGTGGTAAAATACGGTGGCAACGCGATGACGGATCCTGAGCTGGAAAGCTCTTTTGCACGTGACATCGTTTTATTAAAAACAGTCGGTTTAAATCCGATTGTGGTACACGGCGGTGGTCCACAAGTCGATTCTATGCTGAAACAGCTAGGTCGTGAATCTGACCGTATTGATGGTATGCGCGTGACAGATCCGGCAACCATGGAAGTGGTCGAGATGGTTCTGGGCGGTAGCGTAAACAAATCAATTGTGAACCTGATCAACAAACATGGTGGCCGTGCAATTGGTTTAACCGGTAAAGATGGCAACCTGTTACGCGCCAAAAAGCTGTTAATGGAAAAGACGGCTGAAGACGGTTCAATCCAAAAAGTGGACCTGGGTATGGTGGGTGAAGTCGTTGGCGTGAAAACTGACGTACTGGAAATGTTTACCAACAGTGACTTTATTCCGGTGATTGCGCCGCTCGGTGTCGATGAAGAAGGCAACACCTACAATATCAATGCCGATCTAGTTGCGGGTAAAGTGGCCGAAGCCTTAGGGGCAGAAAAGCTGATTTTGTTGACCAATATTACCGGTGTGCTGGACGAAAATAAAAATCTGCTGACCGGTTTAACGACTCAGGAAGTTGATCGTCTGATCGAAACAGGTGTGATCTATGGCGGCATGATTCCTAAAGTCGGCTGTGCGCTTGATGCAGTAAAAGGCGGCGTGATCAGTGCACATATCGTGGATGGTCGTGTACCACATGCGAGCCTGTTAGAAATCTTTACTGATCATGGTGTAGGAACTTTAATTACCAATCGTTCTAATCCACATCGTCCATAAAGATAAATTGAATATCAAAGAGTCTCACTTGAGGCTCTTTTTTATTTCTTTTATTTTAAGATTTTGATCACTAGAAATATGAAAGTTAAATCTAAAGTATTCATTTTTAAGCTAAGTTTTGGAGCTTAAATTCCTTTTGCTAAATTGAATATAAAAAAATAGTTTATTAGCATTTTTAGCGCATAGCATTGCAATGATCGAGATTTGAAAAGGTTCAGCCTGTGATGCACAATAACCTTAAGAACACTCTGTGACCTGAATGAAGATTATGTGCCAGCTACTTGGAATGAATTGTGCGACACCAACAGATATTACCTTTTCATTTCGAGGTTTTTCTCAGCGGGCGGGGATTACCTCAGATCATTCTGATGGTTTTGGGATTGCTTTCTTTGAAGATAAAGCCTGCCGATTATTCGTCGATAATCAGTCAGCTGTTGAATCACCGATTGCAGAATTGGTGCGTAATTATCCGATCAAATCCCGTAATGTGATTGCACATATCCGTAAGGCGACACAGGGCAAAATTAATCTGGAAAATTCGCATCCGTTTAGCCGTGAATTATGGGGACGACAATGGATCTTTGCCCATAATGGTGATTTAAAAGATTTTCTACCTGAGCTTTCGGGCCGTTTTACGCCAGTTGGGAATACTGACAGTGAGCGCGCTTTCTGTTATTTGCTGGATCAACTGGTGAAACGGTTTGGTTATGATGAACCAAAGCTGGATCAGGTCTTTGATTTGCTGGCCGAGATTTCTCCATCCATTGCAGAACATGGAACTTTTAATTTCTGTCTGTCCAATGGTCAGGCATTATTTACCTATGCAACGACTAAACTGCATTGGCTGGTACGTGAATATCCATTTAAGCCAGCCCAACTGATTGATATCGAAGTTGAAGTGGATTTTAGTCAGGTCACCACGCCTGAAGATCGGGTCGCTGTGATTACCACAGAGCCGCTGACGCAGAATGAAGAATGGACAGCCTTTCAGGAGGGTGAAATGATTTTGTTCAGAGATGGAGCCAAATATCGTTCTCAACTGACGCATGTCGCCCGTCTGGAAAGAGAGCGTCTGGATCCTTCGCTAAAACGGGTCACTAAAGCGGATTTATATTAAATCTGTTTAAAGTTCAATATTAAAAAAACAGGACATCGCTCTGTTTTTTTGAATTTGATATATATTTTATAGTGAAATCATTAAAATAAATAAACCATGAAATATAAAATCGATCAAAAAATACTTTATTCTTGTGGTCGGGTTTAAAATATAATTGACTGGATAAACAATGATTTACATTAATTAAATAGAAAATAAACTGAAAACCAACCGATTTACTTCATTTTTATTTAAATCAATTAGATATATGATCTTTTTCAAGCGATAAATCATTAATATCAATAGGTGGTCGTAATGAAAATGAAATGGGTTCCAGATTATAATACTGGTATCGATGTGATTGACGATCAGCACAAACGAATTCTCGATTATATCAATGAGATTGATGGAATTGATGCCAATACCGATCGTGCTCGTATTAAACAGATTCTAGAAAATATTATTGATTATACTCAGTCGCATTTTACCTTTGAAGAATCACTTCAGGAAGAAGCGGGTTATAAATATCGTGTGCCACATAAACGTGTGCATGACCTGTTTATTAAAAAGATTGAATCTTATCGTGACCGTTTTGAACTGGGCCAATCTATTGAAGCGGAATTACATGAAGTATTATCTAAATGGCTGATCAATCATATTCAGCATGATGATGCGGATTATGTCGGTGCGGTAAAAGAAAATATGATGGGAATCATTAAAGATTGTCTTGTCCTGAAATAGATTGACAGTATTCCACTTCAAACCGAGTTAAGCAATTAGCTCGGTTTTAGTTTGCTCATACGTCTGATTCGGGGTGTTCATATTTAAACTTAAATGTGGTCTATAGCA